>MAAU01000047.1 GCA_002162825.1 Gammaproteobacteria bacterium 54_18_T64 | reverse complement strand
TTTGAGGTGCGCGCCAGGGTAATGACGTAGGGCGTTTGAATCGGATTAATATAAGGGGCACCCACCGCCACGTCGTGGGAGAGCTCGATAATCTCGCCGCTTTCAACGGCTGCCAGGGCCGCTTTAATACTGTTGGCCGTCATCAAGTTACCGGCACCGCGCACATCATCCTTGCCCCAGGCCCAGTTGTTTTCCCCGAGATCGACCTCTGCGGTGGCGGCGTGGGTCGACAAGATAAGGCCGGCCGCCAGGGTTGAAGATAATAATAAAGAAGCTATTTTTGTTTTCATAAAACTATTCTCTGCTGTGTATTAAAAGACCATCATTGTGTTTGTTGTCAAAGGCTAGAGATGGGAGCGCTGCAACTCGGTATCTGCATTGCGCCAATAGGCTTTAAAGCGGCGCTCGATGAGTGCTGCCTCCTCGTCTCGACCTTGAGCCCCTATGGCTTGATACAGCCCAAAAGTTGCCCAGCCGCTTTGCTGGTTCCATTCCAGGTCTTGCAGATAAACCGCCTCGGCGGCGTCCGCGCGGTTTGCCGCCAGTAGTGCCGCGCCCAGATAAAGGCGCATAGACTGGGGCCAGTCCGGTGGCTCTATGTAGCTATTGTCGTCCTCCAGCTGCACCGCCGTGGTAAAGGCCGCAATAGCACCGTCAAGATCGCCTTGTGCTTCACGCAATTCACCCCGTAGGCCGCTGGCCGCCAGACTCAGCAGGTGGGAGGCCGATGTCGGGCCGACGCCGGCCTCATCGACACCCTTGGCACTAATTTGCTGGTCTAAATTCTTCAACTCCGCTTCGGCCTGGGCAAGCTTGCCCGTGGCGACCAGGGCACTGCCCTTGACGAAACTCCACATACCCCTGAGATAAGGCGTTTCATTGTGGGGCTCGCGAATGTTTAAAATCACATCCCACTTGCCAAATATTTTCTCCACCATCCAGTTGTGCACAATACGCTTTTGCCCTCGGTTGATCATCGCCGGGTCGGAACCTGTGCTGCCGGCACCCTGGCGGGCCGCCTCAGCCGCCGCCGTGTAATTGCCCTGCAAGGTATTGGCGAAACGCACAAAGTCGAGGGCGTGGGGTTTGTGGATCTTGTGGGAGAGTGGGTAGGTGCCGATCAGTGGGAAATTGGTATCCCCCCAGATTTTTGCAAACTGCTGGTCGACAATTTGCGAACGCACATTGCTGCGCGCCGCCTTTTCGTACTCACCCACCCGCAGGTAGATATGTCCGGGCATGTGCACCATGTGCCCGGCAATGGGTGCGATAGCCTCGAGTTTTTGCGCCGAGGGCAGAGCCAGTTCGGGCTGGGTCGAACCCTCCATTAAATGAATATACAAATGATTGGCGCCGGGGTGATCGTGCTCCGCCGCCATCGCCGCTTCAAAGGCGCCTTTGGCCACAGCGGTACCGGGCTTGGCCGAGCCGTCCGCCAGCCAGTAATCCCAGCGCGTGGTGTTCATATAGGCCTCACCGAACAGCGTGGCAATGTCGGCATCGGCAGGGTATTTCTGGTGCAGCCGGCCCATGGCGTCTAAAAATGCAAAGTCGCGCTTAACGCGGTCGGGGTTTGCCGCCTTGTCGTAGAGCACAAACAGAGCCTCAATCATCTCGCGCTCGCGCGGTGTGCCGTTAGCCGCCAGTTCTCGGGCTTTAAGAATGGCAGTAAGACCCGCACCATGGGGGTCATCGGGCATTTTCATGTAACGGCTATTGGGGTTGGGCCCGGCGGCGTGGGCGAGACCAAAATGCGGCATCGGGCTTTGCGGGTCGAGACGCGCCGCCTCCTGATATGAGGCAATAGATTCGGGGAAATAAAAGCTCCAGGCCAGTCGCAGACCCTGATCAAAAAAGGCCTGGGCCTGTTTTGAATCGGTGGAAATAGGGCGACTATAGGTACCTGAACCGGGTACCAGAACGGCAAGCGCAACATCCTCGCTCACAGCAATATTGACAGGGCTCAATAATGCGGCCACGAGCAACGATAATAAAAATCTAGCCATAGGGCTCTCCGATTTAGAACTGTGACGATGAAATTGCCGTGCCCCAATTTTGCTTATTCAATATAAGGCCGAGGCGGGCAACAGGGTATTCCCAGGTGACTCGAGCTGCGGACCGGCCCCTCACCGGGGGTTTGGCACCAAGCTGCAAAAAACACTTCAGGCAAAGCACAAAACACCTTAACCAGCAGCGGCAAAGATGATAGCATCAAAATACATGAATATAACAAAACCCCATAAAAACAATCAGGATACGCAGTATGAGTAGCCACCCCGTCGTTGCCGCCGCCACAGCATTACAGCCTTTAATTTGCGAACACCACCTCGAAGCAGAGGCCAATGCCCGCCTCAACCCCGCCGTTGTCGAGGCCGCGGGTAAGGCCGGCCTGTTTCGCCTCTACGCGCCAAAAGAAGTCGGCGGCCTGGAGGTCACACCCCTCGATGCCTTTAAGGCCATCGAGGCCGTTAGCGCTGCCGACCCCACCCTGTCCTGGTACATCGTCAACTCCGTGCCCGCCTGCCTCGCCGCTTCGGGACTGCCCGAGAAAGAGCGCGAGGAGCTGTTTGCCGAACCCGATAAAAACTTTGGGTTCTCTGCCGTGGTCAGTGGCCGCGCCGTACCCGAGGGCGACGGCTACCGCCTCAGCGGCTCCTGGCCGGTGGTGACCGGGTGTGTCGATTCACGTTGGTGCGCACTGTTGGGCATGGTCATGGACGGCGAGGCCCCACGGCAGGTCAACGGCAAACCCGACGCCAGAATATTTCTGGTTCCCACGAACAAACTTGAGATTTTTCCCACCTGGAAAAACTCCGCCGTGATGCGCGGCACGGGCAGTAATGAAGCCCACGCCAGCGATATTTTCATCCCGGAAAACTTTGCCTACAAACCCGGCACCGAACCCGTCTTTAAGCGCCCCCTCTACACCTCCCCGCCCCAGGTCCACAGCATGCCCCTCTTCGCCGCTGTTGTTATCGGTGTGCTAAACGCCGCCCTGGATAGCGCAACGAATGAAATTGCCAATAAGATATCGGGGATCACCGGGCTGTCCCAGAGGGAGCAACCCGCCAGCCAGGAGCTGATTGCCGAGAACAACGCCCTGCTCCGCGCCCTGCGTAGCGGCTGCATCGATGCCATGGAGAGAAGTTGGGCATTCGCCAGCAAGGGCGAAGAAATCCCCCCCAAACTGCGTGCCGAGGTCTATTCATCGTGCTTTCTCGCCGCCGATTTGGGCCGCGAAATGGTCAGTAAACTCTATGCCAAGGGTACCCGAGCCGCCTTTATGCAGGGCCACCCCCTGGAGCGCGCCCTGCGTAATATTCACGCCATAGTCGGTGCCATCGATGCGCGCCGCGCGGGCTTCCAGTATTCGGCAGGACGCGTGCTGCTGGGCGGCGAGCCCCTGGACCCCGGCTTTTAAAAACTGAAAATATCCCTATGAAATCTCTTGAGCAACGAATACCGGCAGCGGGGCATAACATCAACACCCTGCTGCTGGGAGAACCCCAGCACGGGAAACCCACGTTACTTTTTTTGCACGGTGGTCTCGACTGTATCGGCATGTGGCGCGAGTTTCCTCAGCAGTTGTGCGAGGCCAGCGGGCTGGCCTGCATTGTTTACGACCGCTGGGGCCACGGCAAATCCGACCCCCTGGTACTGCCCCGTGCCGGCGACCCCCGCGAAGACGAGGCTAGTCAGCCCATCGCCGACATCATTCAACACTTTACTTTAAACAAAGTCATTCTTGTCGGGCATAGCTTTGGCGGTGCCGTGGCCTTAATTGCAGCGAGTAAACACCCCGAAAACATCTGTGGAATCATTTCAATCGTGCCGCAATTGATTATGCACAGCAGGACCATGGAGGGACTGCAATTAGCCGAAGATGCTTTTTATAAAGGCAGACTGCGCGAAAAACTACTGCCCTTTCACGGCGATAAAACAGATACGCTGTTTAAAAACTGGGCCAGCATGGCGCTGAAAACAACCGTGCCCGAGAAACCCTACGCCACATCATTAGACGAAATCACCTGTCCGGTACTCGCCATCTTTGGTGAACGGGACAACTACGGCTATGAGCCCAACCTGGCATTGATGACCGAGCGCATGAGCTGCCCCCTGGAGGTTTGCAAAATTGAAGATGCCGCCCACTACCCCCACCTGGAGACTCCCGAGCCGACAATTGCGGCCACCTGTGAATTTATTGATGCGCTGACAAACGAGTAGTAGTGAACTATCCAAAATTATCGCTTTACCATCAATCCTAGAATCAATTCAGCCCTCTATCACTACAGTAGATCAAGGCCCACCCCGGCTTCTTTCCTGGACAAATAGCCACAAAGTAAGATCCCCTACACCGAGCCAATAAGCACCTTACATATGATAATGATAACTGTTATCATTTGACCCCC
>MAAU01000093.1 GCA_002162825.1 Gammaproteobacteria bacterium 54_18_T64 | reverse complement strand
GGCGCCAACACCGGGGAATACCACCTTATCGGCTCGCGCCACTTCCAGCGGGTCGGAGGTGATGACGACGTGGTCATCGGGGGCCACGTGCTCCAGTGCTTTAGCGGCGGAATGGAGATTGCCCATACCATAATCCAGTACGGCGATGCGGCTGCGAAAATCACTCATAGTTTTACTCCCTTACTGTGACGCTGGGCACCGAGACTATTCAGTAACAGCAGCGACGACAATTCCTTAAAGGCGATCTTTATTTACAGGGTGCCTTTGGTAGAAGGCATTTGACCCGCCATGCGGGGGTCGGACTCAAGGGCCATGCGCAAGGCGCGGCCAAAGGCCTTAAAAATCGTCTCCACCTGGTGATGGGTATTACTACCACGCAGGTTATCTATATGTAATGTGGCGCCAGCGTGATTGACAAAGCCCTGAAAAAATTCAGACACCAGGTCGACATCGAAGTTGCCGACACGGGCGCGGGTGTAAACCACATCCTGAACCAGGCCGGGGCGGCCGGAGAAGTCGATAACCACTCGCGACAGGGCCTCATCCAAGGGCACATAGGCGTGACCGTAGCGATAAATACCCTTGCGATCACCCAGGGCCTTGGCCACCGCCTGGCCGAAGGTAATGCCGATATCTTCCACCGTGTGGTGGTCGTCAATGTGAATATCACCCTCGGCTTTCACCGATATATCGATCAAGCCGTGGCGAGCAATCTGGTCGAGCATGTGCTCGAGAAAGGGCACGCCGGTATCGAACTCAGCCCTACCTGTGCCATCGAGATCGATGGCCACAGTAATTTTGGTTTCGAGGGTGTCGCGACTTACCGTCGCCTTGCGTTGACTCATATTACTCTCCGGTTCGGCCTGCCTGGTCACAACTTACCTAACACCAGCAGGCGGCAAGCGAACATTATACGGACACGCCCCCACAGCCGCTAGCGGCCATATAGGCGACGCCGGTGTTCTAGCCTCGAGACGGCAATTTCACAGCGGGTTTTGCACTTCAAGGCTTGAACCCCGGCCGCTTATCACGCTCTAATGGGGCACGTCGCCCCACACCACAACAACCAAGACAGAGCCCTATGAAAGCAATGAAATGGATCATTGGCAGCCTCGTCGCGCTAGTACTGTTGGCCAGCATCGTCGTCGCTTATCTGGTCTTTGCCATAGACCCCAATAGCTATAAGCCACAATTGGCCGAGCTGGCGCAAGAACAGGACATTGCGCTCAATATTGAGGGCGAATTGAGCTGGCAACTGCTGCCCAGTCTGGCCCTCAGCGTCGGTGCCACGCAAATCACCAGCCCCCGCGAGGACATACCGCAAATCAGTTTCGAGCAAGCCGAGCTTAGCCTCGCCTGGCTGCCCCTGTTCAAGCGGCAAGTATCCATAAAGGCCATTAGCCTGGAGGCTGCCGATATTCGCCTCGCCACCGCGCAGCAAGCCAGCAACACCGCCGCTGCTCCCCTCGCCGCCGCCCCGCTTGGCACTAAACAAGCTGACAGCGCGGCCGAAACACCTGATAACGCGGATGCAGCCCCGGCTTTTACCCTCGCCATTGAACGTCTCGAAATCAACAACAGTCGCCTGCAGCTACCGCCAAGGGGCGACGCCACAGGCCCGCAGCAATTGAGCGATATTAAGCTGCTGGTTCAGGGCCTCAATCTCGATGGTGAGAGCTTCCAGCTCGAGGCCAGCTTTAACTACAGCGACCCAGCCCTGCCCCAACCACTAGCGGTCAAACTCGACAGCGCTGCTAGCGTCGCGCAAGACACCCAGACCATTACCCTGAATAATACGGCGCTCGAATTATTGCTCGCCGATAGGCCCCCTATTGAAATTAACATTGCCTCGCTGTCTGCCGTGCACAGCAAGGTCCCTCATCTAGAAGTGTCTGGCCTGCAAATCAACAGTGCCGGCGCCAGGCTGCAGGCTTCACTGTCCGCACAAGGCGTCGACAAGGCACTGGTCTTTAACGGTGACATCACCGTGCCAACCCTGGCCCTGCGCAAGGTACTGTCTAAATGGCGTGTCGAACTGCCAGAATTACCCGACAGCAAAGCACTGCAACAAACCAGCCTTGCACTGAAGCTCAAGGGCAGTAACGACCACCTCGCCATCAGCGACTTGGTGGCGACACTCGACGACATCACTGTTACTGGCAGCACGGAACTGAGCCTTGCGCCGACTCGCGATATCACCCTGCAACTGCAGAGCAGCACTATCGACCTCAACCGCTATATCGGTAGTACCGATGAAAGTGACAGCACCGATGCAAAACGCTCCGGTGCGACTAACAAGCCCGCAGCAGGATTGATTTTCGCCCCCCTTGTTGCGCCCCTGCTCTGGGTGGGCGACGGCAATGCCAGCCTCGACATCGCTCTCGAGGGCCTCAAAATTGACGCCATTGCGGCCGAAAATCTGCAGATAAAACTCGAGGCCGCCAATAATATTGTGCACATAAAGCAGCTATCCGCCGAGGTATTCGACGGCAACATCGACGCCAGCGCAACGCTTAACCTGCAAGGCAAGGAAGCGAAGGTGAAATTCACCACGGCCATCGGCGCACTTTCCGTCGAGCAAGCGCTAAAGGCCATGAGTGGAGAAGCCGCCCTGAGTGGCCGCCTGGGGGCCGATTTTCAGGGCCAAAGCCACGGCAACGATGCCGAACAATTACACCAACACCTTGCGGCTAGTGGCGAGATCAAACTTGCCCAGCCCTATCTGAGCACCTTCAACATTGAACAAAGCTACTGTGACATTGCCGCGCTGATCGAAAAAACGCCGGGCAAGAGTGACTGGCCCCAGGGTTCGCAGCTGCAAGATGTGCAGGCCTCCATAGACATACAAGGTAAGCAGGTTTTTATTCGGAGCTACAGCAGTGGGCTGGGCAATATCAGCCTCAGTGGCAAGGGCCTGGTCGATCTCGACAGGGAGCGCTTCGATCTACTGGCCATTTCACGGCTCAATGGCGACCAAACCAGCGCCCAGGGCTGTCTGGTGAAAAGTAAGCGCGTGCGCAATAAAGACATTCCCATTCGCTGCAAAGACAGCTTTGCCAAGGCCGGTGGCGGCAGCTGTAAACCCGATGGCGACTTCATAAAACAAGTGCTGCAAGATACGCTACTGGAAAAAATCCAGAAAAAAAGCGGCCTCAATAAAGAATCTGAAGAGGCCCTAAAAGGCTTGCTGAAAGGCCTTTTTGGAGGCTAGGGGCGTGTCGACCAAGCTAGCGGCAAAGGCCGCCTTCGCCCAGCGTCTACTGCACTGGTTTGACCAGCACGGCCGTAAAGACCTGCCCTGGCAGCAGAATATTAAACCCTACCGGGTGTGGCTCTCGGAAATCATGCTGCAACAAACCCAGGTCAGCACCGTGATCCCCTACTACCTGCGCATGAGCGAGGCCTACCCGAATGTTCAGGCACTGGCCGCCGCCCCCCTCGACGAGATCTTGCACCACTGGACCGGCCTCGGCTACTACGCCCGTGCACGCAATCTGCACAAATGCGCACAAATCATCAGTACCGAACTCGATGGCGTGTTCCCCGATACGGTCGAACAGCTTGAGGCCTTACCCGGCATAGGCCGCTCCACCGCCGGGGCGATTTGCGCCATCGCCTACAACCGCCATTACGCCATACTCGACGGCAACGTTAAGCGCGTGCTGGCCCGCCACAGCGCCATTGCCGGTTGGCCGGGTAAGAGCGCCGTCGCCAAAAACCTGTGGGAAATTGCCGAGGGTCATACCCCCACCCAGCGCACTGGGGACTACACCCAGGCAATCATGGATCTAGGTGCCACCCTCTGCACACGCACTAAGCCGGCCTGTAGTCAGTGCCCGGTCAATGCCGACTGCCAGGCCTTCGCCCGTGACGAAACACAGCTTTACCCCGGTAAAAAGCCTCCTAAAACGACACCGGTGCGACAAACCCTGCTACTGCTGATACGCGATCAACAAAACAGGGTGCTACTGCAGCAACGCCCACCGAGCGGTATCTGGGGTGGCCTGTGGAGCTTTCCCGAATGCCCCAGCGAGAGTGAATTGAACGCCAGCTGTGCACAGCTCGGCATTAGCGTGGACAACTATCAGGTGGCAGACACCCAGCGCCACACCTTTAGCCACTTTCACCTCGACTACACCCCGGTGCATATCAACACTAGCGGCACCACCACGCGTATTGCCGACAGTAGCCAGCGCTGGGTTGTACCCACGGCACACGGTGAAATCGGCCTGCCCGCCCCCATCCTCACCCTGCTACAAAGTCTAAAGTAATAAATTCACTTGCCCCATGGCATTGGCGATTTATACTGTGCCCCCTTTCTACACCGCTCTTAGAGGAATCGTCATGAGCCGCACCATACTCTGTCGCAAATTAAAGCAAGAACTTGAAGGGCTCAACACACCTCCCTTTCCCGGCCCCAAGGGCCAGGATATTTATGACAATGTCTCGAAGCAGGCCTGGGGTGAATGGGTCGCCCACCAAACCATGCTGATTAACGAAAAACAGCTCAATATGATGGATTTGACCGCCCGCACCTATCTCAACGAGCAGCGCGAGAAGTTCCTTTCCGGCGAAGATTACGACGCCGCCGAGGGATATGTCGCGCCGAGTAATTAATCGCCATCACTTCTTGACTGCGCAGACGGTTAACGGTTTAATACGCGCGCTTCCAAAGCCCGGATAGCTCAGTCGGTAGAGCAGAGGATTGAAAATCCTCGTGT
>MAAU01000036.1 GCA_002162825.1 Gammaproteobacteria bacterium 54_18_T64 | reverse complement strand
CTCCTTCAAGATCTTGACGATCTGAGTTTCTGTGTAGCGTGTTTTTTTCATTATTGGTTCTCCGCATTGCCGTAGTGTACGCGGTAGAACTCTAAATGAGGATGACCCTAGTTTAGGGGAGGGTTACACTTCGGCATGTGTGGGCTGCCATCCATGGCGATAACGCGGGCGTCGTGAATCATCTCAGTGAATAGCAAAATATAGCCGGGAGTCTGTACGATGCGGGTATTGTTGTTATAGGCGCTGGGTATCAGCGGCGGGCCGGTATTGAATCCCACCAGGCAGCGTTCAGAAAGCCCCAGTGCTTTCGGCCCCCTGGGACGAAATGTGACTTCGCCGATGGAGCCAAACACCCTTGCCGGTGGCGTATGTAGTAGGTTCCTCTTTATGCCCTCTTGCGATTTTGCTTCCAGGGCTGGTCGGCGTCCTTTGGCGGGATCAATAATTAGAAGATGGTTTAGTGGTAAGAGGTACAGGTTTTATTTTATGGGGATATAAAATGGTGCCCTGTTGAAGTATTACCAGAGTGGCAAAAAACCTTTTGGCTTGGTCGAGTGATGCCAGTAATAAATTTTATCAAGTAATAATTAAAACACCCATCCTAGTTGATCTCCGTGTCTGAAAAACGTTAGATGGTGCACATTGTTGCCATTTATGACCTTGTGTTTCTACATAGAGTTTTTCTTTGTCTATAATTAAATAGGCTATTTTCAACAGCCAGTAATAACGATTTTTTAAAAAATACCATGCACTCAGGATCATGGAAGGAGCGGTGTTAGTAATGGGGTTTTTCGGAGTGCCTTGCTTTCATTGTAACGTGAAATTGATCTTTTTTTTACGTCGTATTTACTTGGTAATTTGGAGTTTCACATGAAGAAAATGTTTATGTTGGCGGTTTTTGTTCTTGTGCCGTTGTTTTCTCAAGCCCAGGGGCTTAGTGATGGGGGGAGAATTTCTAGTATAACCTCGCTGGGGTATGTGCTGATATTTACCCTAAGTGGAAATAAAGAAGTTGATCGCCCAGATTGTGCGACTACCAAGCGGTTCGCTGTACAAGCTGGATCTACACATGTGCCTGTTATTATTTCCGCGTTTAGTGGGGGTAAAAAAGTGGGTAATGTTAGAGGGCTTGGTTCGTGCTCGCAATCCCTCGATTCGGAAGATCTTAAATGGATCCAGTTAGTTGAATAAAGTCGATTCGTGGTAAAGCCCCGCGTGCCTTTAGTTACCTGAATGTTTATTATTGCCATAAAAACCAGTCATCTGCTGGCATCTAGCAGATGACTGGTTTTTTGGCTGTTGGCTTAATTTTCTCCCATGGCGCTTGACAGGCCATATGGCCTAAAGGTTTTGAAATAATAGCCTCTGACTTTGCAAGTTGTTCGATGGCAAGGTCTAAGTAGCGAATGCGTTCGCTAGGGACTTGATGACTCTGTTGGCCTAGTATCCCTGCTAGGGAAAGTTGGGGGGAAAAATTGGGGGAAGAATTGGGGTCAGACTCGAGTTCATCGCAGAACTCAGGCTGTCTAGCGAGGCGGCTACCTTCAGTGGTGGCAAGAATTGGGGTGGCAAGAATTGGGGTCAGACTCGAGTTCATCGCAGAACTCAGGCTGCCTAGCGAGGTGGCTACATTCAGTGGTAACTGGCGTATCATTTTCGAGTTTCAGGATGGCAATGCCTATGTCTTTAATTATGAGAGTTACCCTTGATGACCTTGCATAAACCGTCGCGCCCCGGTGAGTTTATCGAGTCGATATGGAGCCCTACAGTGTCAGCTGCCGCAAACTGGCAAAGTACCCTAGTGTTGCCATCAACTCTAAGCAATGCTCTTAAAGGCAAAAGCGCAATTTCACCTGAAATGGCGCTGTATTTGTCGAAAATGCCTGGACGTGCCCCGAGAGTTGACTGAGCATGCAGGATAGCTACGAGCTATGGCAGGCGCGAAAGGCCCTCAATTTATCGAAGGTGCAACCAATGAATTTGGCGATGGCTTAAGGGTATTAGTTTTTAGCTGCGCTGGCGGCTTCTCTCTCCAGTGTACGAGCGCCCCCCAGCATACCGGCCATAGAATGGTTGCCCTCGTGACAAGCGTATTCAAACATTTGATCCTCACTCGCCTTCATGGGTATGGCCACTGTAAACGGCTTTTTGAAGGTATTCGGTTCGTAAATGGTGTATTCATAGAGCAGGCGAGAATCACTGATTCGAGTTAGACGTTCAGTCAGTTTGAAATCCCTGCCTCTACCGACGACGCCGTTCATGGCGGGGTCCTTCAAGTTGATGGGCAGTTGATAGACCGGTGTTTTATCGGTGAAATTACTGGTTTCGATGACGAGCGTGTCTTTATCCCAATGGCCTCGTGAACTCCCCGACCATTTTTTAAAGCCCTTGGGCATGTGCGGGCTGTCATCCATAGCAATCACGCGGGCGTCGTGAATCATCTCAGTGAATAGCAAAATATAGCCGGGAGTTTGTACGATACGGATATTGTTGTTATAGGCGCTGGGTATTAGCGGCGGCCCGGCATTGAAGCCCACCAGGCAGCGTTCAGAAAGCCCGAGTGCTTCCGGCCCCTTGGGTCGAAAGTTCACTTCGCCTATCGAGCCAAACACCCTTACCGGTGGCGTATGCAATAGGTTCCTTTTCATATCCTCTTGCGCTTTTGGGGTTAGGGCTGGCAGTCGTCCATTGGCGGGATCGACAATCAACGATGTGCGCCGGTCTTCATTCATTTCGGTGCCAAAATCCCACCAGAAAGTGTTATAGGCTGCTTCTACATCGAATGAGGCTGGGATATCCCTTTGCTTATCAACATCGTGGCTCGCCACCTCTTTCTGGCGAAATGCCTCTGCCTCTTCTGCTGAAAACACGGCTTTGTCACCGACCTCAAGTGGGCGTTCAAGGGGGGTTAAGGTGCGAAAGTCCCAGACTCCCTGAAGGTTTGGTTGACCCTGAGAATTGCGCGGCACCTGATAATCGGGCCCTTTGCCTTTACCCGCCTGAGCATAGCTGATTGCTGAAATAAGGAAAAAAACAGAAATAATGCTCGCCATTGCGCGCATTGATGCAGTGACTAGTCCTTGAACTCTGCTCATACCGTCCTCCGTGTCGTTGTGAGGTGATTGCTCTGCTGACAAGTTTGTTAATTCACTATAGACGACTAAATGAGTGACGAGAGTTTAAGACAGGCTAAGCAGGTCATTTCCCGGTTGTTCAGGGTTTTATTGGGAGGGCAAGGCAAAGGATCTTTTGTAAATGACAAAGGGGCCAGAATTCCTAACAAAGCTCGCGCGTTCACCATTGCATGGCCCGGGGCTTGTCCGCAGAACTTTGCCTAAGCTTTATTTGGGTTAGCCGCCTTTATTGATTGGCTCGCCCCCCCACGCCGTACTGCCCCGGCACTTACACCATGGCTTTTCTGAAAAGCCCGCGAGAAGGCCGACTCCGAGCGGTACCCCACCTTTTCGGCCACGCTGGTAACGTGTTCACCGGCATCGAGGTAGGACCAGGCCAGCTGCATGCGCCACCAGGTAAGATATTGCATGGCTGTCCAACCACTGAGTTGTTTAAAAACCTGAGCGAACTGAGTGCGTGACATTTGCGCTGCTTCGGCAAGACTTATCAGGCCCCACTCCTGGCTGGGTTCTTTGTGGATCGCGCTGACAGCGCGGGCAATGTGCCGGTGGCCGAACAGGGCGGCGATCCCGATGCTGCTATTTTGATGTTCGATGAAGTGGCGTAGGCCATAGGCAAATAGCAGTTCGCAGAGTTTGTCGAGCAGGGGGTTGGAGGGTGTCTCACTGCTCAGGCTCTCGGTGAGGATGAGCTTCAACAGTTCCGTTAGCCAGGGTGTGGTGGCATCGCGCTGAATAACAAACACCGAGGGTAGGGCGTCGAGCAAAACCCGAAAGCCGGGGTTGGCAAAGGTGATTTCACCACAGAGCATGCTGGTGCCAGCGGTGTTTTGAGATTGAGCGATAGGAAGATGTTGCTGCGGGCCTTGTTGTGGCTGCTGGCTGACCATGCTGTGGGCAATTTCCTTTGGGAATATCACCAGGTCACCCTCGGCGAGTAGCCAGTTGTCGTGAGCGGGCACGTTCAGTAGGCAACCGCCCTGGGTGGCCATGTGAAAGCAGGTTTTACCCCTGGGGTTGGCCCCGGTTTCTATCTTCCAGTCGCCGCAGACACGGGCATTGTGGTAGACCTCCACCTGTAATTTGAGCAGCGATGTCAGATCGTTTATGGGTGACATTGGGACTCCAGAGCTTTAATTCCGTCTTATAAGGCATTCATCGTACGGTTATTACGGCGTAAAGTCATGGCCTCGTCGGGTAGCAGTGGTATCTGCTCTGCTCCGGGCAACTTTTTTCACAACAGGAGAGAGCCAATGTCTTTCACTCTATATACCCCCGAAACGGCCCCCCAGGCGGCTCAGGGTGAACTCAAAAATTCTGCCGAGGTCTTCGGCTGGGTGCCGAATTTACACGCCGTGTTGGCGCAGGCACCACCGGTACTCACGGCCTACAAAAGCTTGCACGCTTTGTTTCAGCAAAGCAGCTTTGATGCCGAGGAGCTGACCGTTGTCTGGCAGTCCATCAATCTCGAAAACACCTGTCACTACTGTGTGCCGGCCCACACCACTATTGCCGGCATGATGGAGGTCGACGGCGCCCTTATTAGCGCTTTGCTCGAGGGCAAGGCGCTACCAACGAAAAAATTGGAGGTCTTGAAAGACACCACCAGGGCTCTATTAAACCAGCGCGGCGATTTGACCGATGAGCAAGTTGCGGACTTTAAGGCGGTCGGCTACGACAACCAGCAATTGCTTGAAATTA
>MAAU01000086.1 GCA_002162825.1 Gammaproteobacteria bacterium 54_18_T64 | reverse complement strand
TTCACTCATATCCATCATAATGCGACCACCGCCTTCGAAGGTCACCATGCCGAAGTAGGCCGGTGGGTTGTAGTCGAAGGTCAGGGTATCGGCAGTCCAGGTTGCGATCGTGCCTGCGGCACCGGCCATAGGGTGATCGACCTGGGTATCGAAAGCGCCACATTCGGGGTTAACACAGTACTTATGCTTGGGCATTTGTACGGTATCACAGGAGGTACACTTACCACCGAGGAAGCTGTTAGTTAGGCCACGAGCGCGGTACATGGAGGACAGGTAACCCTGCTTGTTCACTTCCGAACGCTTGCCCAGCTCTTTCTCGAGCAAGTTGTTAAACGACTGATACTTATTATAGTTGGTTTCAGGACGACCATTGCTAAGATGACCGGAAACGCCCTTGCCAGTACGCTGGCCATTAATGGCATCCGTCACTTTAAACAGCAAGACATCGCAACCCTGGCCAAAGCCCGCAACCAGCACCAGGTCACCCGGTACAGCCTGCTCAAGACGATGGGCCAGCAGCAACATAACGTGTGCAGCACCGGTAATACCAACGCTCTGCAGCAAGTTGTCGGCAACGGCCTCGCCCTTAATACCGAGTTTCTTAGCCACCATCGGTGGCACACGGCCCTGATCCGTCGGCAGTATGAAGTGGGCGATGTCGCCACCACTAACACCCGCTTTGCTCAATAAGGCATTGACAGCATTGGGAACGATTTTCATATAGCCTTCGTCACGCACCCAACGCTCTTCCCAGCCGTAGTCAAAGTCCTGACCTTCGCCGCGGTAATGGTCGATAAAATCAACGGCCTGACTCTGGCTCGCGACCAGCTCGGCAATGACATTCTCACCACCCACTGCGATGGCGGCAGCACCGTCACCGTAAAGCATTTCTTCACGGGAGGCGCACTTGGCTTTGCGGTGTTCAGAGGCGACCAACACCGCGTCTTTACCGGCGGCGGCAATATCCAGTGCCGACAGCAAGCCCGATGTGGCGGCGCGCTGCGAGCAGGTAATATCCATGGTGCGCAGATTGGAGGTATCCAGATTGAGCGCCTCGGCAACCACCACAGAGTTCTGACGATCGGCAAAGGGTA
This sequence comes from Gammaproteobacteria bacterium 54_18_T64, assembly GCA_002162825.1. GTDB lineage: Bacteria > Pseudomonadota > Gammaproteobacteria > Pseudomonadales > Porticoccaceae > Reddybacter. The sequence continues at coordinate 39,416 of MAAU01000086.1, read as the reverse complement.
GCGTCGTCGATGCCAACAACAGTGCCGCGGGCGCCTGACCGGGGGCATTGCCCAGGCAATCGGTGTAGGCCTCAACCGCCATGGTGATGGTGTCTTCGTCCCAGTTACAGATGGCCTTTTCACCTTTTGCCAAACCCTTTAAACCGGGATCAAACCAGGCGTTGGCATCCGCAATTACCTGCTTCTGCAAACGCATTCTTGGCAAATAAGCGCCGAAAGCTGTTATTCCAACCATGATAGTTCCTATAAATAGCTGTTAAAAAATGTAAATTTAAGTCGTTCTTAGCCTGCCCTGACTTGCCCTAATCGCTACCGCACAAAAACACAGGAGCAAACTATAAGGAGCGAGCAATAAAGAGCTTCATAATTTCCGTTGAGCCCCCGTAGATGCGCCTTACCCGCGCATCGGTATACATGCGTGAAATGGGATACTCGCGCATATAGCCGTAACCACCAAAGAACTGTAGGCAGGTATCGACAATTTTGCCCTCCTTCTCGGTGGTCCACAGTTTCGCCATGGCCCCTTCCTGAGCGGTCAAAGTGCCATCGACAATCTTGCCCAGGCACTGATCGAGATAAGCCCAACCAACAGCTAGCTCCGTCGCCACATCCGCCAAACTAAAGGCGGTATTTTGCTGGGCAAAAAGTGGTTTACCAAAGGCTTCACGCTCCTTGGTGTATTCAACAGTAATCTCATAGGCGCGCTGAGCTTCGGCCCAGGCGCGGAAGGCAACGGTCAGGCGTTCGCGGGGCAGTTCGTCCATCAGATAAGAAAAGCCCTTACCCTCTTCCCCTATCAAGTTGCCAACCGGCACTCGTACATCGGCGAAGAACATCTCGGAGGTATCGGCGGCCTTTTGGCCGATCTTGTCCAGATTGCGTCCCTTTTCATAACCCGGAGTACCCGTCTCGACAATCACCAGACTGATGCCCTTGGCACCGAGGTTGGGGTCGGTTTTACATACCACGATAACAAAATCGGAGTGCTGACCATTGGTAATAAAGGTTTTCTGGCCGTTGATGACATACTCGTCACCATCGCGAATCGCCGTGGTGCGGATCGCCTGCAGGTCGCTGCCGGTGCTCGGTTCGGTCATGGCGATGGAGGAGATGATTTCGCCGCTAACCATCTTCGGCAACCACTGCTGCTTCAGCGCTTCACTGGCGTGATTGAGAATGTAATAGGCGGTAATATCCGACTGCAGGGCAAAACCACAACTGCCCCCGCCGATGGCGTAACCGATTTCTTCAGAAGAGATCATATTGTACTTAAAGTCGGCGCCAGGGCCGCCATACTCTTCGGGAATACCACAGCAGAGCAGGCCTTTCTCGCCGGCACTGCGCCAAAATTCGCGAGGTACGATACTAGCGTTTTCCCACTCTTCAATATTGGGCTCTAGCTCTTCACGGAAAAAACGCCGGGCATTGGCACGAAATAACTCATGATCACTGTCGTAAATCGACCGGTTTTCCATAGACATACTTAAAATCCTATTGGTGGTGCGGGCGGCAAATTGTAGTACAGGTGCTAAAGGCTCACTCTAAAAGCGGCGAAAGTGTAGCGCAATTCGGCCTAAACAGGCACCCACTACTATTGAGTAACCAGCAAGACAACCATATATCAAAGACTTAACAGGCTTTGCTAAAGTCATTAGCATAAAAAAACCCCACACCTACAATAGTGCGAGGATTTTTTTTAGGCCCAATTAAACAACCCTGATCACTTAATGTTGTCGGTAAAGTGCGGCAGCACCTGCTCAGTCAACAACTCATAATGACGCATCATTTGATGTTGAGGCACCAGGCCGTTGTAGGTAAACAACCAGAAATAATCGCAGGGCAGGTCTTTAAACAACTGCTCGAACTTACGCTTCACCGTATCGGGGCTACCGTAAATCACCAGGCCGCGCTCAACCATGGTTTCAAAGTTATTCGGCACATCGAAAGGCGACTCACCTGGGTTGGCGACAGCGGCATTAAAACCAAAGGGCTGGAAGAAATTACACCAAATGTAATTGCCGCCATCTTTGGCCATCTGATAGGCCTCTTCGTCAGTATCGGCAACATAGACCTCACGGGTCATACCCATGCGGTAGGGCTTGCCCGCTTTTTGGGCCGCATCTTTTGCCGCGCGAATATGGCTTTGCGCCACCTCTTTGTTAGTGATGATGGTGATTGGCGTAACATCGTTCTCTTGAGCCCATTCAATGGAACTCGCCGACACGCTAAAGGGCTGAAATAAATCAGGCATACGCTTATTGTAAGTCGGTGGCGCAATGCCGATTTCAGTCAAGATACCCTTGTCATCCACACCTTGACCGTATTTACGGGTGACATCGTGGGTTTCCCAGTAGGTATTTGGCGTGGGAATTTGCCAGAATTTACTATTGTGCGAAAAGGTGTCGTTCGACCAAGCCTTCATAATAATATCGAAGTGGTCGTAATAGACCTCTTTTTTCAGGGCGTCATAGGCATCGGCACCCAGCTCATTGGCATCTGCCATACCATTCATTTGCTGACCTAGAGTCGACACCCATCGCGGCTGGTAGCCACGAGCAAAACCCGCAAAAGTACGGCCATTCAACATCTGATCGACCATGGCAATATCTTCAGCCAGGCGCACCGGGTTATGAGCAGGAAGGACATTACCCAACTGACCAAACTTCATATTCTTAGTCTGCATACCAAAATACAGATTCAACAACACAGGGTTATTGGAAACCTCTTCACCCTCAATATGAAAGTGATGCTCCGTGGTGCCCATACCGTAGTAACCGTGCTCGTCCATATACTGAACCTGCTCGGTCAACTCCTTGAGCATTTCCTGATACAGATCGGTACGCTTACCGGCCATACCTTTTTCAATTTCTTCCCTATTGCCCACGACGGGCATATAAAACGAACCAACTTCCATAATCTTTTCCCCAATATCAATATTATTTGAAGGTCTTCAAACCCACTTTCAGTCTTGCCAGATCAGGTAACACGACACCGTGCGACATGAATAAGGTCCAGCAAAGCCTGTAAAGGGCATAGCACAAGACATGCCAAACCTGGAACAAAAAATATTCCACATAATTTCAGCTGGTTAGAGAAGATATTTAAAAAATAACGGAAGAGCGAACAAAGTAAGTGGTGCGTAATGACACAGTTACAGCAGAACAAACTGTGTCATTACGCCCCGCTGCGTTAAAAGCCAGCGGGCCAAGCTGGCGTATTACTTACCTTTAAAAACCGGCTCGCGCTTTTCCAGCGCCGCGTCGATCGCCTCAAGGTGGTCCTCGGTATTCTGCAGTGTGGCCTGCATGCCCGCCGCCATTTCCAGTGCGCCGGAGAGAGGCATATTCTGCGACTCGACCAAAAGCTTCTTGGCATAGCGAATACCCAGTGGCGGGTGGGCGACAATTCGCTTAGCGACGGCCATGGCCGCATCGAGCAGCGCTTCCGGCGCAACGACGTCTGAGACCATGCCCCACTTATCGGCTTTAGTGGCATCAATCATGTCGCAGGTGTAGCTCATCTCACAGGCGCGAGACAGGCCAATCACACGAGGTAAGAACCAGGCACCACCGTCACCGGGAATCAAACCGACGCGCATAAAACTTTCGGCGAAGAGGGCTTTTTCCGAAGCGATACGAATATCGCACATCATCGTCAAATCACAGCCCGCGCCAATCGCATGGCCGTTGACAGCGGCAATCACCGGAACCGTCATTTTTTCCATAGTGCGGGGAATTTGCTGGATCATCTCCAGATACCAGTTGCGAATCTGGTGAGTGCTAAGCTTTTTTTCCTGGGTCATGGCACGAATTTCTTTCAGGTTGCCACCCGAAGAAAAGCTTTTACCGGCACCGGTGAGAATCACACAGCTCACACCCTCATCCGCTTCAGCCTTATTTAAACTTTCAATCAAGCTCGGCACCAAGACATCGGACAGGGCATTACGTGTCTCGGGCTGGTTCAGGGTAATGGTGACGATACGACCCGTCTGTTCATACAATACGGCTTCGGTCATGGTCTTTTCCTTGGTTAATTTAACGATGATAAAAGCAGCTGAGAATTACAATGCTGCCCAATTGTTTACAGCTAAGGCTCGTCTTTGCTCACGACCGTCAGAGGCATAGATGCCGAAACGAGCCTACAGGGCGCTATTTGCGGCGCGTCATGAGCAGGCGCAAGCCGTTACTCCGACTATTTAAGACTGGCGCGCTTGTAAAGCACGGTGCTTACGCAAGGTTTCCTCAGCGCGAGCAACCACCGGCGCATCAATCATTTTGCCCTTGTACTCCACGGCACCACGGCCGGCAGCAAGTCCTTCTTCAAAAGCTGCCAGCAAACCGGTGGCATGCTCGACGGCCTCGACCGAGGGCATAAATTCTTCATTCATAATGCCAATCTGACTGGGGTGGATACCCAGCGCGCCGCTAAAGCCCAGCTGTTTGGCCTGGCGGATTTTCGCCCTGAAGGCATCGAGATCGGAGTAATCGGCGATGGAACCAACAAAACCCAGGGGTAGCACGCCGGCTTTACGAGCGGCAAAGACAGCGCGCTGATTGGGATACATCAGGCCAATCTCACTCGGCTCCATACCGACTTCTGAGGAGAAGTCTTCGGCACCAATAAAGACGCCCAGCACACGATCGGAGGCAGCGGCAATGGCATCGATATTTTCCAAACCATCGAGGCCTTCGATAAAGGCAAGAATGCGTGTGTGGCCATGGGGCAATTGCTTTTCGACTTCCAGCTCATCAATCACCTCGGCGATAAATTGTATGTGGTCGGCACTGGTCACCTTGGGCACGGCAATGGTGTGCACGTCTTTACAGACTGCCGCCTCAAGGTCTCTGACCGCCAAACGCCAGGGCCGGTTAATACGCACCAGCACATCGAGGCCATGGCCGGCAACGGTGGCTGCCGCCGCTGGCACAACATTGCGAGCATTGCCTTTTTCCGACAAAACCACACTGTCTTCGAGGTCGAGAATGATCGCGTCGGCACCACGGGTATGGGCCTTGGCGACGAATTTTTCAACATTGGCGGGCACAAATAGCGCCGAGCGCCACAGAGGTAGTTCTTGTTGGGTCACGATTTAATTCCTCAAAATATCAGCTATTTTTACTGCTCGTTACTGCCGCCAGTTATTTCAAAACAACCTTGGCCTGCATGGTCATCGCACCCTCGTGATCGACCACCCAAAGGTTCAAACCCTCGTCACTACGACAGCCCTGAATCTGAAAGGCATTACCATCGATCAGGGGGCGCACAGCGCGATAGTCGTAGTGGGCGATTTCAGCATCCGGCAATTCACTGCGCACCAGGTCGAGCAACAGGGTCGCACTCAGGGGGCCATGTACCACTAAACCGGCATAACCCTCTTCATTGATCGCATAATTGCGGTCGTAGTGAATGCGGTGACTGTTAAAGGTCAGGGCTGAAAAACGAAACAGTAGTACCGGATCTGGCATGACGGTGCGGCTAAATTCCGCCTCAAACTTTGGCGTCATTGGCTTCGGTGCCGGCGCACCAGGAGCTGGATCTTCTCGGTAGACGAGGTTTTGCGTATCGCTAATCGCCAATGTATCGCCTGTAAAAATCTCATGCTCAACGACAACGAAGACCAGGTTGCCACTGCCACCCTGCTTGTGGGTCACACTCTTTACTGTACTCACTCTGCGCACCGCATCACCGATATGCAGAGATGAATGAAAGTCGACCTTGCCCGAGGCCCACATGCGACGCGGCAGTGGTACCGGGGGCAAAAAGCCACCCTTCTTGGGGTGGCCGTCGGTGCTGATGTCGGACTGACGAGCAGTCGCGAGAAAGTGCAACCAGTGGCCAGGTTTGGCGAGTACATCGCCGGCCCGGGGCAGTTCCTGCCAATCGAGGGTTGCTGCCATCGCTTGCGCGGTGGCCAGGGAAATCACATCTTCGTGACTTTCCCGCGTGCCTTCCCACTGCTTCAAGTGCGCCAAATCGATCTCTGTCATCGCAATACTCTTTTAATAAATTAGATTATAAAAAGCCAATAACCAGTTGACTTAAAATGACTTAGGCATGCCAAGCTCATGTATCCCCACATGGGAGAGGATCAAGTTAGTCGATATCGGTGCCGTTTGATAAAGCCGAGTTTCACGAAACTTACGCTCAATATCGTATTCCTGGGTATAGCCAAAACCACCGTGGGTTTGCAGGCAGGTATCCGCCGCGTGCCAGGAGGCCTCGGAGGCGATCATCTTGCTCATATTGGCTTCCGAACCACAGGGCTTGCCCGCGTCAAACAAGCGCGCGGCATTGTAAACCATCAGCGCTGCAGCCTCGGCCTCGATATAGTTGCGCGCGATGGGGAACTGAACACCCTGGTTCTGACCGATGGGGCGACCAAAGACTTCACGTTCACAGGCATAGGCGCTGGCGCGTTCGATAAAGAAGCGTGCGTCACCAATGCATTCGGAGGCGATCAAGATACGCTCGGCATTCATACCGTCGAGAATGCATTTAAAGCCCTTGCCCTCGGCTCCGAGCATATTGGCCGCGGGGACGCGCATATCGTCGAAAAACAATTCCGTAGTGGCGTGGTTGAGCATGGTTTTAATGGGGTTAATAGTGAGGCCCTTGCCCAGGCATTCACGCATATCGACCAAGAATACCGACATACCGTCAGAGGGCTTTTTGCACTCATCACGAGGCGTGGTACGCACTAGCAATACCATTAAGTCGGAGTGCTCGGTGCGAGAGATAAACACTTTTTGACCATTGATCACGTAGTCATCGCCATCGCGTACGGCCATGGTGCGAATGCGCGTGGTGTCGGTGCCGCTGGTGGGCTCGGTAACGCCAAAAGCCTGTAGGCGCAGTGAGCCCTCGGCAATACCCGGCAGGTATTTCTTCTTCTGCTCGTCGGTACCGTGGCGCAGCAAGGTGCCCATGGTGTACATCTGGGCGTGGCAGGCGCCGCCATTACAGCCACTGCGCTGAATTTCTTCGAGGATGACACAGCCTGCTTCAATCGGCAGGCCGGCACCGCCGTATTCCTCGGGAATCAGTACCGACAGAAAGCCAGCGTCGGTTAAGGCCTGAACAAATTCGGTGGGATAGGTATCGGTATCGTCCAGAGCACGCCAGTATTCTCCGGGGAAGTTACTGCAAAGTTTAGCCACCGCTTCGCGGATTTCGGGGTAGTTCTCATTCGTGCTGCTCATAATAGGTAGTTATCTCGTCAAATATGAAAAGGGCTAAGGACTAGTTGGAAGGTAATTGTACAAATTGTGTAAATAGACTCATCGAAATGACCGCGCCTCAAAACAGACGCAAAAACGATGGTTTCTTAAAGAGGCTTTAGCGGCAAGTAAACGCACTACCCTGGGGTAAGCAGACCAAAAAAGTCAGAGTGCTCGGCGTGTTCCGAGCCGAGCACTGATGAAAGAGGTACCGCCGTTACGGGTACTTAAAGCACATCGTTGACCCAGGCGAAATAATAGCTCAGGCCACCCAACACACTGACCACCGCCCACAACACCAGCAGTAGCTTCCACGGGCTGTAGGGCCTGCGTTTTACCTGGTGATTTGGCGTCGACAGGTATTGATCAACCCGCGCCTGGTCTTCGTCGGAGAGCTTGTCGTTTTTATCCATCGTCATTGGTTTCCAGGGTTAAACCCATCATTAATCGAGTTCGAGACCGACGACAAAGCGCGTCTCGTCCATTGCCATCAGGGAATCTGCACCGACACTGATGGTCGCCGCCAGAGTTTGAATGCGCGGTAGTATACGATCAAAGTAAAAGCGAGTGGTCTCTAATTTCGCCGTGTAAAAATCGCTCTCGTCGCTACCCTCAGCCAGCTTCGTCTCGGCTACTTCTGCGGCGCGCAACCATAAATAGGCAAGCACCACATAACCGGAGTACATTAGGTAATCAAAGGAGGCCGCACCCACTTCTTCGGGATTCTGCAGGGCCTTCATACCCACCTCTTGAGTCAGGGTCTGCCACTGGGCGAGGGCCGCCGTCAGCGCCGGCAAACGCTCGGCTTTAATCGTGCTTTCACTTGCCACTCCGCACCAGGTACTGACTTCTTGGATGAAGCCGCCGAGCAACTTACCCTGGGAGGCCAACACCTTGCGACCCAGCAGATCCAGCGCCTGAATACCGTTGGTTCCCTCATAGATCATGGCAATACGAGCATCGCGCATATTCTGCTCCATGCCCCACTCACTGATATAGCCGTGGCCCCCAAAGACCTGCACGCCGTGGCTGGCACATTCAAAACCGGTTTCGGTCATAAAACCCTTGGCGATGGGGGTTAACAGCGCCAGCAAGTCTTCCGCGCGCTGGCGCTCGCTTTCATCTTCGCTGAGCTTGGTAATGTCGAGAAAGGAGGACAGGTAGTGTGCCAGTAGGCGGTTGCCCTCGGTCAGCGACTTAATGGTCAACAGCATGCGCCTCACATCGGGGTGGACGATAATCGCATCGGCCGGACCATCGGGATTTTTCGGCCCACTAAGAGAGCGCATTTGCAGGCGCTCGCGGGCGTATTTAGTTGCCCCCTGCAGGGCGAGTTCGCCGTGGGCGATGCCCTGAATGGCCGTACCCACCCGGGCAGTGTTCATAAAGGTAAACATGCAGTTGAGGCCACGATTGAGCTCACCGAGTAAAAAGCCGGTGGCGCCATCAAAATTAATGACACAGGTAGCATTGGCATTGATACCCATCTTGTGTTCGATAGAACCACAGCTGACGCCATTTTCAGCCAGGCTGTCATCCGCACCCGGCAAGCGTTTGGGCACTAAGAACAGAGAAATACCCTTGGTGCCGGGGGGCGCATCGGGCAGGCGAGCGATGACGATATGGACAATATTATCGACCATGTCGTGATCGCCGGAGGAGATGAATATTTTACTGCCGGTAATGGCGTAGCTGCCATCGGCATTGGCTTCGGCCTTGGTGCGCAACATGCCGAGGTCGGTGCCACAGTGGGCCTCTGTCAGGCACATGGTGCCGGTCCACTGCCCCGCCACCATCTTTGGCACGTACTGGTCGATCAAGTCCTGGCTGGCGTGGGCGAGTATCGTCGCGCGCGCACCCTTGGCCAGAAAGGGGTACATACTCCAGGCCCAGTTGGCACTGCCGGCAAATTCATTGAGGATACTTTCCATTGATGGCGGTAGAGCCTGGCCGCCGTATTGCTCAGGGCTGGTTAAGCCGGCCCAGCCACTTTCGGCATAGGCTTTGTAGGCCTCTTTAAAACCAACTGGTGTGGTTACGCCCTCCTGTGCCCAGGTGCAACCCTCTGCATCACCGGACTGATTGAGCGGCGCCAGCTCATCCTCACAAAAGGTCGCCATCGCCTCGACAATGGCTTCAACAAGGTCGGGAGTCGCCTCCTCACAAGCAGAGAGACTCTGCCAGATTGCAGGGTAGTCAAAAACCTCATTCCGCACAAAATGGATGTCACGTATGGGTGCTTTATAGTTGGTCATGATCTTTTCCCCAGAATCGTTTTAGTGTAAACAAGATAAGCCGTACAAGTTTATGTCTCTGTGCTACCTTGTGTCTACGCACACGCTCCCATGCTGGCCTAAATTCGGCATATTTAATGCCAGGTGAGACAAGCCATTCTACCAGTAGCTTTAGCTTAAATTGGTGCTCATCAATGGGCTCAGTCCCGCTGGACCCATTGACAATACGCGGCGCAAAGACAAACAATAATGAGTGGTGGGGAGTGAGAGCCCAGGTGATGGATAACAATAAAAACGCAAACGCCCTAGTGACACCTCCACCATGAGCCAGGATCAGCGAGCAGAAAAATTTCGCTACCTGGTCGAACACGTCGAAGACATTCTGTGGCGCTGTGACCTGGAGCTAAATTTCAGCTATATCAGTCCCGCCAGCGAGAAAGTCACCGGCTTCAAGCCCCGGGAAAGAATCGCACAAAAAATCGAAGACAAACTGACCAGTACTTCCCTGCAAACCCTCAGACAGATTGTTAAGCAGCGACTCCGGCAAGAGCAAGAGGGCGAGCAGAAGACACCGTGGCCAATACAGTGCGACCTTGAAATCTACCACAAAAACGGCACCATCACGCCCATCGAATCCAGCCTGTCTTTTGTACGAGACGAACAGGGGCGACTCTCGGGGCTAGTGGGCGTCAATCGGGATATCACCGAACGCAACCGCGCCCTGAGCACCGTAAAAGTCATCCACGACAGCACCATCCACGCCACCGGCAAGCACTTCCTCAGCGAACTGATCCTGCAGCTTAGTAAGACCCTCGACATGCACTACGGCTTTATTGCCGTCATTGAAGGTGGCAGCGCCCAAACCCTGAGCTTTTGCCGAGCAGGTAAAACTGCCGACAACTTTACCTACAACTTACACCACAGCCCCTGTGAAAACGTCGTCGCAAATAGCACCTGCTACTACCCCGAGAATGTCACCCAACTCTTTCCCAATGACCTCGGCCTAAAAAAACTCGGCGTGGAAAGCTACATTGGCACCCCAATAGCCGATGGCGATGGCGGAGTACAGGGCTTATTGGTACTGATGGATGACCGACCAATAAAAGACATTCCCCTGCTCAAGCGCGTTCTGGAAATTTGTGCCGACAGGGCGGGTGCCGAGCTCAGCCGCAGTCAGACTGAGCGCAGGCTGCAAGAGAGCGAACAGCGCTTTCGCGCCCTGTTCGAACAGTCCATGGATCCCTGTATTATTCACAATCGCCTGGGCGACATCATCAACGCCAATGAAAGCATGGAACAGGCCTTCGGCTATTCACCGCAGGAGCTCAAGCACCTCCGCGCACACCAATTAAGTAGCGACGACAAAAAAGCCAAGGCCATCTCCAAAACAGCCTTCAACGATGTAATGTCCAGGGGTTCTGCCCGCTTCGAAACCGAACTCAAAAGAAAATCGGGACAGGCCTTCCCCGCAGAAGTGACAGCACAGGTCATCGGCCTCGAGGGCGAAAACCTGGTGCTCTCGGTTATACGCGATCTCAGTGAGCAATATCGTCTGCGCGAGGAAGAGAAAAACACCCAGCAAACACTGACCCTCCTCTTCAATGACCTCAATACCATCATCGTCATTCTCAATAGCGATGCCAGTGTCCAGTATGCCAACACCAACCCCCTCACCAACCCCGACGCCTATCAGGCCCCCGCTCTGGATAAAAAGGTATGGGAGTATCAAGCCTTTAGCCATGACCCAGCCATGCAGGCTCTGATTAAGGCCGACATAAACTACGCACTGCAGGGGCAGCACACCCAAAGTGACGTTCAGGTGTTGAGCCCCATGGGTTTGGTCTGGATGCAAGTCAACATCCACCCGATCCTCGATAGTCGCAACCAGATCAAACAACTGCTGATCGAAGGCATCGATATCGACCAGCGCAAAAAAATGGCTGTGCAATTACTCGGTGCCGACCAGCGCCGCCAACTCTTTCGTGAACAGGCACCCATGCCCATTATCGAATGGGACATGGAGTTAGGACTGCTCAGCCAGTGGAATACCGCCGCCGAAGAACTCTTTGGCTTTACTTTCGAGGAAATCAAAGGAAAAACACCTGACTTTCTTACTGCCGAAGGTGTCACCGTTAAGGCTGATGAAATCCGGCAAAGTCTCACGGTAACGCACAATAAAATCATCGCTAAAAACCGCTGTAAAGATGGCCGCACTGTGCTCTGTGAATGGTATAACTCACCGATCAAGGACGCCTCTGGCGCCTTAATCGCCGTGGTCTCCATCGTGCGAGATATTACCCTCGAGCACCAGGCGCAACGAATTCTTCGCAATCGGGATGCCGAACAGCGAGACATCCTCAACACCATCATCGATGCAGTCTTCACGCTGAATGAAAATGGCAAGCTATTGAGTTTTAATCACGCCGCCGAGAAACTCTTTGGCCATACTGCGGCTGACATTATTGGCCAAACCGTGTGGCAATTACTACCCGCAAAATACATCGGTAAGTACCAGTTTTACTTGCAGCGCTTTGTCGAAACCACAGACTCCAGATATTTGGGACTCAGTGAGGTTATTGCCGGCCAACGTAAAGATGGCTCCACCTTTCCCTCGCGCATGGCCATTGCAGCTTTGGGGACAAAAAGGCAGGGCCTGCAGCAATTTATCGTGTCCCTGCAAGATCTCAGTCAGGCAAAACAACAGGAAGAACAACTGCGACGCAGCCAAAAAATGGATGCCCTGGGCAAACTCACCGGTGGTATTGCCCATGACTTTAACAATATGCTGGGGATCATCATGGGTTACGCCGACCTGCTGTCGACGAGCATCGAGAACCAGCCCAAGCCCAAGCTCGAGCAATATGCCGAAGAAATATATCGCGCCGGACAGCGCGGCGCCCAACTCACGGAGAAACTGCTCGGCTTTACCCGGCAAAAAATTGCCTGTGCCGAACAACTCTCGCTCAACACCCTGCTACAAAGTCAGCGCCACATGCTGGCCAAATCCATAACCCCGCGCATCAAACTGATTTTCGATCTCAACGAAGATATCTGGCCAGTTTATTTGGATAGCGGCGACCTGGTCGATGCCATACTTAACATCAGTATCAATGCCATGCACGCCATGCCAGAGGGTGGCCAGTTATCCATAGTCACTCGCAATGAATACATCAACACACTTGAGGCCTCGCTGAAGGGCCTACCCCAGGGTGACTACGCATCACTCAGTATCAGCGATACCGGCTACGGCATGGACCAGAGCACTCAGGACAAAATATTTGACCCCTTCTTTTCGACCAAGGGTGAACTCGGCACCGGCCTGGGCCTGAGCCAGGTCTACGGCTTTATCGAACGCAGCAAGGGCAGTATCAAGGTAGAGTCCGAACCCGGTCACGGTACACGCTTAAGCCTTTATTTCCCCCGCTATCACGATTTCGAAGCCCCTGTTGATAGCGCTGCCAGTCAGCTCCAGACCGCCACCTCAAGCAGTAACAAAGAAACCATTTTGGTGGTTGATGATGAGCCCTCTCTACTCAACTTAAGCACCGAGATACTACGCCAACAGGGCTACCGGGTCATCGCCGCCAGCAACGGCCAACAGGCCCTCGACGTACTGAAAACCACCCCGGTAGACCTCTTGCTGAGCGATGTCATCATGCCCGAAATGGATGGCTATGAACTTGCCGCCAAGGTGCAGGCACAGTACCCCGAGGTCAAAATCCAACTTGCCAGTGGTTTTACCGACGACCGGTACCCCGAAACATCGGACCCCAAGCTACTCGAAAACATGATTCAAAAACCATTTAATATCAAAGAGTTATTGCTAATTATTAGTAAAAAACTTAATTAATAAGCGATTGAACAAACACTCGACAGTCCGCTTCCAATGCCAAACATCTTTGGCTGCAAAATGCTCGGCCTCAATAAAGTCCGCTTCTCCGGGGTCCGCATCGGTGACGAACAGCGCCCCGGAGCGGTCAAATGTGGCTGGCAATGCATGCTCTCGAGACTGATGTTTAAACGCATCGTCACCTCCGCGGTATGTTGAAAATGCCCAGGTGGTCGCCATCCAGAGCATGTAAATTATAGACGGCTATTCTTATATTATGGGATACGACATGTAACGCCACTACCGCGACGCCCGCAGCAGTAGCATCGCCGTCGGCACCTCGAAAATGAAGCGCAAGCTGAGCGCCAACATCGTGGTATTAAGGTGAAATAGAGCTTGAGCGAAGCATTTTAGACGCCCTTTACTTGTTTGAACTCAGCGACCGAAAATTACTTTGGAGTAAGAAATGAGCGCAGAACGCACCACGACAAGCTTGGCATTAGCTACCTTGCTAGCCCTTTTAGCCCCCGGCCTCAGCGCTCTTGAGACCGGCTGGCTGGAATTGAAAGAGGGTCATCAAGGACAGAAAATCAAGGCCAAAGTGCAGCGTATTAAGCTACCAGAACTTGGCGGTGATGGTGGCCAACACGTGACAGTGACGATCCCCAGAGACGCACTGGAAAACACCGACAAGGTTCACCAAGTAGTGGTGGTGGGCAAACGCGGCGACCAGGAAGAGATCCTACCCGGCGTCCGCTATGAGTGGGCTGAGGAATATGAGAATAACAATTACGGTTTGATCATCAAACTGGACAAGCTAGAAAACTACCCGATTCGCGTCTACTTGAACGATGACTTGCCGCTACCCGAAAACCGCTAGGCGCCGAGTCCTGGGCTAGAGATAGAACTCGCTCCATCTCTAGCCTAGAAGTAACACTAGCGGTGCTGGGCACCCCGCGCTTTCAGCTTACTCAACTGGCGCTGGCGTTGCTGGCGCTCGCTGGGGGTCAGGGGCTGGGGTTTACTGCCCATGCCCATCGACTTGCACAAACGGCTGACCTCAACCGGCGTCAGGTCGAGCCAGTCGCCGCTGCGCACATAGGAGGGCAGCTCAACGGTGCCAAAACGAATGCGCTTTAGGCGGCTGACCTCAACACCCTGAGATTCCCACAAACGCCGCACTTCTCGATTGCGGCCCTCGGTCAAGACTACGGTAAACCACTGATGGGAGCCCGAGCCGTCACCGACCTGAATCTTCTTAAAGCGGCCCATGCCGTCGTCGAGCATTACCCCCTGCTGCAGGCGCTTGAGCATGTCATCGTCGACAATGCCGTGGATACGCACCAGGTATTGACGCTCTACCTGGCCCGAGGGGTGCATTTGTCGATTGGCGAGCTCGCCGTCATTGGTAAATAACAACAGGCCGCTGGTGTTGATATCGAGACGACCGACCGCTATCCAGCGCCCCTGTTTAATGGGCGGCAGGCTGGAAAAAACCGTTTTGCGTCCCTCGGGGTCCTGGCGGGTACAGATCTCGCCCACCGGCTTGTGGTAAATCAGCACCCGGGTACGGTTGTCCTTGGGCTGGAGATTGATAACACGTCCATCGACAATGACCTTATCCGCTGACGAAATGCGATCACCCGTGGTCGCAACCCGGCCGTTGACGGACACTCGCCCCGCCGCCACCCACTTTTCAATTTCGCGGCGCGAACCAAGACCCGCCTGAGCCAACAATTTTTGAATTTTCTCACTCATGGCTCGGGGCTATCCTCATTATTTAGTACTGTAGGTTGATGTTTTTCATCTGCTGTAGTCGACGGCGCTTCTTCGCCGCCGCTACTATCAGCAGAGGTAAAATTGTCGACTAGTCGACGCATGGCAGCGTCCTCTGTAGTGGCCGGTTTTACTGTAGCGGGCTCTGCACCGGTATCCGTAGTAACGGCTCCACCAGTATTACCGTCAATGCCCTCACTGTCTTGCTCGATCTCTGCCATGGCTTCGGCACTGTCATCACCCTCGGTAGACGCGCCGAGGGCCTCTTCAAATTGTAGCTCGCGGTCGATGGTACTGAGCTCACGTATTTCACTCAGCGGCGGCAATTGCTCGAGGCTTTGCAAATTAAAATTGTCGAGAAACTGGCGCGTAGTGGCGTAGAGTGCCGGGCGCCCCGGCACATCGCGGTGGCCGACGGAGCGAATCCAGCCCCTATCGAGGAGGCTGCGGACAATATCCGAGCTCACGGCGACACCCCTCACCTGCTCAATATCGCCCCGCGTTAGGGGCTGACGATAGGCAATTAGCGCCAGGGTCTCGAGTGTGGCGCGGGAGTACTTTTTCGGCTTTTCCTCCCACAGACGGCCAATCCATTGGGCGTACTGCTCTTTTACCTGGAAGCGAAAGCCGCTGGCGGTGCGTTTTAATTCATAACCCCGGTCGCGACAGTCGGCTTCGATATCTTCCAGTGCGGCCTGCAGTTCATCGCGCTGGGGCATCAATTCCTCGTCGAAAAGTTTTTGTAGGGCGGCAATATCCAGCGAGTCTCCTGCAGCCAATAGTGCCGCCTCAACAATTCTACGCAGTTGTACGGCGTCCATTACTCGACCCTCGCTTTTAAGTGTATTGGCCCGAGGAATTCATTTTGTACAATTTCAACCAGTGATTCTTTAACCAACTCCATCATCGCCAAAAAGGTAACGATCACACCCTGGCGCCCCTCCTCGATATTAAACAGGGTAATAAAGGGCACAAAGCGCTTGCCGCGCAACTGACCCAAGATTTCACTCATGCGCTCACGGGTAGACAACACTTCAAACTCGATATGGTGGCTGTCCGTCAACTTTACACGGCGCATCACATCCGCCAGGGCCAGCAATAAATCTTCCATCGCCACCGCGGGATGGGGCCTCGGTGGCCTTGTCTCCCCTGCCTTGGCACTGGCGGGAAAGACATCCCGGCCGGTGCGCGCCAGAGCATCAATATCTTCGGCCGCCTGTTTGAAGCGTTCGTACTCCTGTAAACGTCGAATTAATTCGGCGCGGGGGTCTTCATCAGCGTCCTCATCCTCTGTTTGACGGGGCAGCAGCATCCGCGACTTTATTTCTGCCAGCATCGCGGCCATCAGCAGGTACTCCGCTGCCAACTCCCATTGCATGGCCTCCATCAACTCGATATAGCTCATGTATTGATGGGTAATATCGGCGACATTAATTTCCAGAATATCGAGGTTTTGCCGACGGATCAGATAAAGCAATAAATCGAGGGGGCCCTCAAAGGCGTCGAGGATAACCTCCAGGGCCTCGGGGGGAATATACAGGTCGCGAGGCAGTTCGGTGACTTGTTGGCCCTGAACAATGGCAAAGGGCATTTCATCTTGCTGAGGTACGGAAGCCTTAACTGCTGGTGCTGCGAGCGCTTTATCATCCTCGTCGGCTATATCGGCCTTGTCTGCACGCGCATTGTCGGGTTGAGAATCAGAGATCACTGCGCTACCGAATTAAATCGTAAGGGTCGCCATTATACGGCTTCGCCCGATGCGGCGACAGGAGTAGAGAGAGATATCAACGGGCTTACAGGCCAAAGGGGGCGAGATCACCCGTGCCGGCACGCACCAATTGCGGAGCATCGCCGGTGAGGTCAATAACCGAGGTCGGCTCCATACCACAGTAACCACCGTTAATGATCAAGTCGACCCGATTATCGAGCATATCTTCGATGTCCTGTGGGTCGGTTAAGGGGTATTCATCGCCGGGCATAATCAAGGTAATGCTCATCAGCGGCTCACCCAGGGTTTCGAGCAAAGCCTGGGCAATGGCATTGGCCGGCGCGCGCAGGCCAATGGTCTTCCGCTTGGGGTGCATTAAGCGACGCGGTACCTCGGAGCTGGCATCGAGAATAAAGGTGTAGGGGCCGGGGGTATTGGCCTTCAGCAAGCGAAAATCCTGATTATCGACCTTGGCGTAGGTTGACAGCTCAGAGAGATCGCGACAGAGCAGGGTAAAGTTGTGGTTTTTGTCGAGCGCGCGAATCTGGCGAATTCTGTCCAACGCCGCCTTGTCACCCAGATGACAACCCAGGGCATAGACCGAATCTGTGGGGTAGATGGCTACACCGCCACCGCGGATAATCTCTGCCGCCTGGTCAATTAATCGCTGCTGAGGATTATCGGGGTGTATATAAAGAACCCTGGCCATAAAAACTACTACCATCTCTATTTGCCGCGACTATAAACCCTCTGCCAAAAAAACTCGACCGTAAATGCCACAGTACGCACATTGACGAGAGAGCAATGTGCGAAATGGCTTTGGAAGCGCTAGAATGGCGAACACCCTCTCAATTCTAAACCACCGTTATGGGCATTATTTAGTGAGTAACAGCAAACCCGAAATTACTACCAGCACTTATACAAGCTCTCCAGGACCTGCGCCCTCAGCACCACCCCAGCGTGAAAATATGCTGGTCAATCTTGGCTTCAACGTCATCATTCCCACCTTGATTTTGACCAAACTCAGCGGTGATGAGTACCTCGGTACCACCTGGGGTGTCGTTGTCGCCCTACTCTTCCCAATAATCTACGGCCTGCGCGACTTTCAACAACGAGGCAAAATCAATTTTTTCTCAGGCCTCGGCGTCTTCAGTGTGGTAATGACCGGCGGTATCAGCCTGCTTGAACTTGACCCCCAATACCTGGCCTATAAAGAGGCGGGGATTCCGGCTATTTTCGGTCTGGCCACACTCATTTCTTTGAAAACGCCCTATCCTCTGGTGCGCACCCTGCTCTTCAACGACACGGTGATCGAAATAGACAAGGTCAACCACGCCCTGCGTGAACACAACAGTGTCGCCGCCTTTGATCAACGCTTAATTACCGCCTCGTGGATTATTGCCGCCTCCTTCCTGGTCTCATCCATCTTGAACTACTTGCTGGCAACCATGATTGTCACTAGCCAACCCGGCACGGTTGAGTACAACGCCGAACTGGGTAAAATGACCGCACTTAGCTTTCCGGTGATCGCCGTACCGGCAATGATGATGATGATGGGTGCGATGTTTTATCTGTTTCGTGGCATTACCCGCATGACAGGAATGCCCTTTGAGGACATTATTCGTGCCCACCACGATTCAGAAACCCCCATTGATGATAAAGACAAGGATAAGTAATAATGTGGTATAGCCTGGTGTGTACCGATATCCCGGATAGCCTGACCTTGCGTAAAGCCAATCGCCCCGCTCACTTACAGCGCCTCGAAGCACTGCGTGACGCCGGGCGTTTACTGGTCGCTGGCCCCAACCCTAGCATTGACAGTGAAGACCCCGGGGAGGCCGGTTTTAGCGGCAGCCTTATCATTGCCGAGTTCGACTCCCTGGCCTCTGCCGAAGCGTGGGCCAAACAGGACCCCTACCAACTAGCCGGTGTTTATGCCTCGGTGAGCGTTAAGCCCTATAAAAAGGTGCTGCCTTAAGCGACGCTTCTACCCTGTGCGGTAGTACTATCCCCAAGGTAAACCGAGCACGCAACTGACCCACTGTTTTCACTCCGCCAATTGCAACGGAATCTACATGTACAAACTGTTTTTGAGCCTGTTATTGCTAGCACTTTCACCTTTAGTGCTTGCCGAAGTACGCTATATCTCCGATGAATTCCGCGTACCCCTGCGCAAAAGTCCCTGCTCGCGCTGCGCCATTTTGCATCAGGGCCTTAAAACCGGACTCAAGCTGAACTTTATTGAAAGCGCCGAGGGCTGGAGTCATATCCGCACCCCCGGCGGCATGGACGGCTGGATAGAAAACCAATACATCGTCAAAAAACCCATCGCCCGCGACAGGATCGCCCGCTATCAGCAGCAAAGTGAAGCGCTCAGTGCCAGTAATGCCAAGCTCAAGGCACAGGTTGCGGACTTAAAGACCAACAACCAGCAGTTGGACGGTCGGCTCAATGCGGTGAGTGATGACAACGAGGCGGTGTCCCGTGAGCTCGCTGACATCAAGGTCGTTTCGGCCAATGCCCTCAAACTCAAGGTGCAAAATCAAAAACTCCTGGAGGACAACGGCATGCTACAAAGCAAGATCGATGTACTCAGTGCTCTAAATAAACAACTTGAAAGTAGCCATACCCAAAAATGGTTTATCTACGGTGCCATCTCAGTCTTTCTCGGTGCATTGTTGAGTGTCCTTCTACCCCGTTTAAAGCGCAAGCGTCGAGGCCATTCGGAATGGGCATAAACCCCGTGCCGCTATACAGACTTACTCGGCACCTTCTTTACCAAGGCTTACTTTACCAAGGCTTACTTTGCCAGCGCTTGCTGTGCAAAAGCTTAGCGACTTGCTGCCTGCTGATATTCTGCACTGATCTTTGGGCAAAAACAGACACCTCCGCCGCATCGACAGCACCTAAACCGCGCATTATTATCACCACCACCCACGGTGACATAGAAGTGGAGCTAGCCCCCGAAAAAGCGCCATTGACCGTGCGTAATTTTTTACAATACGCCGATAGAAACTATTACGACGGCACTATTTTCCATCGAGTAATACAGGGTTTTTTGATTCAGGCCGGCGGCTTTGACCACAAGCTCAATGCCTTTGAACCGGGCCAACCCGTGGTCAATGAATCGGTGGGTGGTCTGCCTAATATTAAGGGCTCTGTCGCCATGGCCCGAGGCCATGACCCCGACAGCGCCAGGGCAGAGTTTTTTATCAACCTCAAACACAACCGCAACTTTGATGCTAAATATGGCAACCCCGGTTATACCGTGTTTGGTCAGGTCGTTTCTGGCATGGCAGTGGTGCAAAGCATTGCCACCAGCGAGGTGGAAAAATACAATCATCAATTTATTCACTGGCCGGTTGAAGACATCACTATTATCGGCATTCGCCGCAGTCCCGCCCAGTGATTGCCCTTAGCGTCAACGTCAACAAAGTAGCCTTGATTCGCAACTCGCGAGAGGGCAATTACCCGAGTGTCGTCGACTACGCCGCGACCTGTATTAGTGCCGGTGCCGATGGCATTACCGTCCACCCCCGCCCCGACCAGCGCCACATTCGCCCGAGTGATGTGTTTGAACTCGCTGAACTGTGTCGCTCCCAAAGTACGACCCAGGGAAGCCCCCTGGAATTTAATATCGAGGGCAACCCCTTTGCCGAGCCCCTCAAAGAATACCCCGGGCTACTGAAGCTGGTTGAACAAACTAGGCCCCAGCAGTGCACCCTGGTACCCGATAGCAGCGAACAACTCACCTCCGACCACGGCTTTGACCTCCGCACAGCCGCCGACAAATTGAAACCTCTTATCGCCGCCCTACAAGCGCTCAATGTCAGGGTCAGTCTGTTTATGGATCCTGATAAAAGGCAATTGGATTTAGCCCGTGAACTCGGTGTCGAACGCATCGAACTTTATACCGGGCCCTACGCCGCAGCGGCAGATGATGTAGCACTGTTACACAACTACTTCGATGCCGCTCGCCACGCCAGTAATATTGGCCTCGGCGTCAATGCCGGTCACGACTTAAACCTCCACAACCTCGGCCAATTTTCCGACGCACCGGGTTTACTCGAGGTATCCATTGGCCATGCATTGATTGTCGATGCCATCGAGATAGGCCTCACCCCCGCCGTCAAAGCCTATAAAGCCCTATTAACAGCACACGGCAACTAGCCCCTTAGAAAATGAGTGAGCCCGAGAGTACACTGCCCCCACTACCGTGCATGAATATTGTCGGTGCGGGCAAACTCGGCCGTACCCTTGCCCGCCTGCTGAGCGATGCGGGACTGATTACTATCGGCGGAATCTATAACCGCGATGCCGAAAACAGCCGCTCGGCGCTGGCCTTTATTGGCACGGGCCATGTCGTCAACAACATTGAGCACTTATCCGACCATCCGGCATCACTGTGGATGCTTGCCACTCCAGATGCGGCCATTCACAACTGCGCCTTGCAGTTGGCCGCCCTCGCCGACATCAACTGGCAAAACAGCCTCGTCTTTCACAGTAGTGGCTTGAAAACATCGGCAGAGCTCGCGCCACTGCAAAAGCTCGGCAGTGCTATTGCCAGCGTCCACCCAGCCCACAGCTTTGCCAGCCCCGAGCGTTCGCTGAGTAGCTTCGCCTCAACGGTTTGCACCCTGGAGGGGGATACCCCGGCCATCGATCAACTCAACATGTTGTTTAGCGCTATCGGCGGGCAAACCACCCTGATTGAGGCCGCAGTTAAGCCCCTCTATCACGCCGCGACGGTAATGGCATCGAATTACCTGGTTACGCTGTTGAGTAGCAGTCAGGCACTGCTTACCAGGGCCGGCATTGATGAGAGCTTAGCCAGCGCCATACTCTCCCCCCTGATGCAACAGAGTCTGCAAAATGGACTCGAAGTGGGGCCGCTAAAAGCACTCACTGGGCCGATAGCTCGGGGCGATATCGACACACTGCAGGCCCACCTCGATACCATCGAGCAGTACCAACCCGGTCTCCTCAGAACCTATACCAGCCTGGGGCTACAAGCCTTAAAGCTGGCCCGCCAACAAGGCTCTCTCGAGCAGCAAAAGCTCAGCGCAATGGCGCAACTTTTCAACGCCAAGAAAACATAATTATTTAAACAGATGCGCTATCTTCTCTATGCCCGGTTTATGCGCAAGTAATTCCGCCCGATCCAAACCACAAAGCTCATGGGGAAACACCAACCATGCCGAGGTGGTGTGTAAAAAATAATCGGGTTGATGCGCCGTGACATTATTATCGGGCTTGAACCAGGGTACCGCGATACGACATTCCACTTTTTCACCACCCACCATTGCCGCGATATCACTCAAGACCTGGGCCATGCTCATACCACTATCAAAGACATCATCGACAATCAAAATACGCTGAATATTCTCGAGTTGTGCCGCCACATAATCCAGGCCCTCAATTTGCACACTCGCCCCACGTTGGCCAATACCTTCGTAGAGCTTGCTGCGGATGGGGATATGGTCGGCGCTAACACCCTGGTACATCAGCAGCTCGTGAATGGCGATGGCAATGGGAGTACCACCACGCCAAACACCAACAATCAAATCGGGCAGAAAGCCACTATCGAGTATTTTGGCACCAAGAAGGTAGGCATCGGCCAAGGTCTGCTCGGCGCTGAGGTAGATTTTTTCACTCAAGTGGGAAGCTCATCCTTAATTTTTTACAGGGGAAATGACTACATTGGACGAAGGTAAACCAATCTAGAACAGGGGAGTGTGTCACGTGGATAATACGCCATCGAGAGCTCTCAAGCTGCAGACCTTGAACAAACCCGAGTATCGAACACCTTTTCAAGCCGCGCATTATCCGCACAAAATATAAAAAGCCGCAGTGCATGAACACTGCGGCTTTTTAATTTCCCTCTTAAAGTCGGCTAACTAGCGAATACCCCTGCGTCGTATCGCTGACGCAGTAAAATGATTATCTGCAGCCCGCCAGGTAAAATCGGGGCCCTTGCTCTTGTCCATCATCAAGGCCAGCATGCGGTGGGCATTGAAATCATATTGCAATTCAGCCGCACGATTGGGAAAGCCGACATCGTAGAACATCACCCAGTGATCTTCCCAGTGGCGCCACAGCTCACCGCGACGGTCATAGTTATCGGCCAGCATCACCTCCCAGGAATCCTCATCGAAGTAATAGACCCGTTTACTGTAATCGTGGCTAGTGCCCTCTTTGAGATTAGCTTCTACCACCCAGACGCGATGTAATTCATAGCGCGCATACTCCTGATTAAAACGGCCCGTAGAGGAAATCAGTTTTTCGGCCGTCGCCTCCTTTGCGTAGAGCTTATAGGGGTTGTAGGGCACATAAACTTCGCGCTTGCCGAGCAGTTTGTAAGAGAAGCGATCATTGGGCCCATTAAAACCATAGCCCTGGTCTGTCGTACCCAAACCATCTCCGGCAGTAATGGGGTTGTCGTAGACGATCTGTGGCGCTCGTTTAACGCGACGCTGGCCGGGACTATAGGCCCATGCTTTTCGGAAATTCTGGGTAAAGGTGATTGGTTCCAGGGCAAGTACCACCTGTCCGGCTACCTTCGCTGGCCCCGTCAGCGTCTGTTGATAGAGTAGAATATTATCGGTCGGTAAACCTTCGGGGTCATCTTCTGCGACCTCCGGGTCACTCCATTTATAGTGAAACTCCACATCGAGGTTGCTGCTCTCAAAATTGCCATTAGTGGCAACGGCGATCGTCAGCTCTCGGGATTTATTCCACACCAGTTTTGGCCGCGATTGCTGATTGAGAAATGCCTCGTCCGCATTGTGGGGAATCGGGAAGGCCCAGGCCCTGCGGGCGCCGGTGAAACCGATCATCCCCATATGGCTATCGGTGCGCTCAAATACCGTCCGGTCCAGGTTCTTCAATGCCGCTTCATAAATATAATCGTTGTACACCATGGAGCGCCGAGTGGGGTAGATATTCATAAAGAAGTCTGAATAGGTCTTGAACATCATCTTCTGACCCTCCGACAACTTATCGGCATGTTCGAGATAATTTTGCGTGGTAATTTTCAGGCGAACCTTGTCGTCCGCAAAGGGATCAAGATGAAAGGTGCCCGGTTTAAAGCCATCCGGTATCGGAGTCTGTTCGTTTTTCCACTCCGGAATCGTACCTTCCGCATTGCCGGCGCGGATGGCACCACTGGGCGTGAGCTTAGTGCCTTCAAGACCAATAGACGCACGCTCTTCCGGGGTCACGACCGCCATCGCAACGCTGCTGCTCAAGGCACAAACAGCGAGCAAGGATTTATTGAAACCAAACTTTCTTATCACAGACATGCAGTTACCCTCTTTCTTTTTATCGTTATCATTTTTTAGAATAGGGAGCCTTCACTGTACTGCGTGAACAGGGCGCTTTATACACCTGTCCTAGCTAGGGCCTGCTAATAACATGGCAGCACTTTGAATATGAGTCAAGATAATACTTAACATTCGTTAAGGTTATTTTACTACAAGAAAATTGAACTGCCATTCCAAAATAAATTCCTAGAGACGCCAAAAATCCGTCGAACATGATTCTGATATTTCGTCCTCTACGGCTAATCTCCCCCAGCAAACAGCTCAGCGGCCAAAATTTATTAAGTAAGCGGCTTTGATGTTTTCCAGACGCCTTAGAAAACGTCTATAATACGCGCCATTCTCGCCAAGCCACTGTGACTAATGGAGTCTACTTTATGAAAAACCTGAACCTTATTGCTCTGTGTACAGCATGTATATCGCTATTTATTTTAAGTGCCTGTAGCGGAGAGAAGGGCGAAGTTGTCTTGAGCGTGCAACAGGAAAAAGCCATGTCAGAGCGCCTGGCACCCGCTGGCTCAGTGAGTCTAACCAGTGAAGTTGGCAGTGCGCCCGTAGCCGGTAGCGGTGGTGGTAGTCGCAGCGGCGATGAAGTCTACAACAGCAGCTGCAAGACCTGTCACGGTTCCGGCATGGCAGGCGCTCCCAAATACGGCGCTCCAGAGCAGTGGACGGCACGTATCGACAAGGGCATGGATACCCTATACACCAGTGCTATTAGCGGCTTTCAGGGCATGCCAGCCAAAGGCCTGTGCATGGATTGCTCCGATGGCGAACTCAAGGCCGCCGTTGACTACTTGATTGATGGCAGTAAATAGAACCTACATACAAGTCGATGACTTTGTATAGGCCTCATTGCCAGCCTTAGAAAACCTGGAAAAGCCCGTGTCTAAGAACACGGGCTTTTTTTTGCACAAAAAACACGTTTAAGCACCCACTCCCCCGCCTCTAGCAATAATTCACCGTGAGGCGCTACACTCCCTAGCCTTCAAGCAATGATTAAGCAGCGACCCCGAGGCCAAACCAACCGTGAGTAAAATCAAAACCCAGGCCCAACCAGCCATCAATGCCAATAAAGATGAGGTCATCAGTCAGTTTGATGAGCGCTTAAAAACCACCCTCGATGAGGGGCGCAAAGAATTGATAGATAAACGTCATCAACGGGGTTATCGCAGTGCCCGTGAAAACCTCGAGGACCTCTGTGACAGTGGTTCCTTCCTCGAATACGGCCAACTCGCGGTGGCCGCCCAGCGCCGGCGTAGAGACATTGAGGATCTGAAAACAAGTACCGCCGCAGACGGTATTATTACCGGTCTCGCTACCATCAACGCTCAGTTATTCGATGAACAGGCCAGTCGCGCCGTGGTCATCATCAACGACTACACCGTACTGGCCGGCACTCAGGGGGTCTTCCATCACAAAAAACTCGACCGTGCCCTGGAGTTGGCAGCCGAGCTGAAACTACCCGTGGTAATGTATGCCGAGGGCGGTGGTGGACGACCCGGAGATACCGACTACGAGCTAAGCCTAAATTTAGGCTCCTTCGCCGCCTGGGCCGGACTGCGCGGCCAGGTGCCGATGATCGCCGTTAACAACGGCTACTGCTTTGCCGGTAATGCTGCACTATTTGGCTGCGCCGATATCACCATCGCCACGAAAAGTTCGTGGATTGGTATGGCTGGCCCAGCGATGATCGAAGGCGGCGGTATGGGCAGCTTCAAAGCCACCGACATTGGCCCCATCGAAACCCAGGTCAAAAACGGTGTGGTAGATATTGTCGCCGACGATGAGGCCGACGCCACACACATCGCCCGCCAGGTGCTTTCCTACTTTCAGGGCAGTACGGACAACTGGAGCTGTGCCGATCAGCGTAAACTCTGGCCACTGCTACCCGCCGATCGTCGCTTTGTTTATAAGGTGCGAGACATCATCACCACCCTGGCCGACACCGACTCCTTTACTGAGCTGCGCAGAGACTATGGCTGTGGCATTATCACCGGCTTTGTACGCATTGAAGGCAAGCCTTTTGGCCTAATATGCAACGATTGCCAGTTTCTTGGTGGCGCCATCGATGCCGAGGCAGCCCTAAAAGCAACGCGCTTTTTAGAACTCTGTAATAATTTCAAGCTGCCCCTGCTCTCCCTCTGCGACACCCCAGGCTTTATGGTCGGGCCCGAGAGTGAAACCGAGGGCGCGGTGCGCAAAATGTCAGACATGTTTGTCGCCGGCTCCCGCCTCAAATCACCCATGGTCGCGATCTTTTTACGCAAGGGTTACGGCCTCGGTGCCATCGCCATGACCGGTGGCAGCTTCTCCCGCCCGGTCTACAGTGCCTCCTGGCCCAGCGGCGAATTCGGCGCCATGGGGTTAGAGGGCGCCGTACACCTGGGCTTCAAGAAAGAACTCGATGCCGTTAAAACCGAGGAGCAGCGAGAGGCACTATTCAATAAATTGCTCAATGCCATGTATGAGCGCGGCAAAGCCACAGAAGCAGCCAGCTACCTTGAAATTGATGCCGTGATTGATCCTGCCGACACACGCCAAGTGATCATTAAGGCACTGGGAAAAGAATAAAATAGACATAAAAAAACCGGGACACACTGTCCCGGTTTTTTTATGAATAATAAATACTTAAAACTTGTAACCAACACCCACCATATAAACCCAGGGGTCAATATCCACATCGGCCTTAACACGAGAACCGCTGTCAAACTTAAACTCAGCGTCGGTATCGATATCGATATACCAAATGGAGGCATTTAATAGCCAGTGATCATCGACTGCGTAATCAAAGCCCGCTTGTGCAGCCAGGCCAATGGAATCGTCAATCTTTAGATCGCCCTTACCTAAAACGGCTTCGAGCTCGCTATCGACATCCTCTGAAAAGAACAAGGTATAGTTAACGCCGATCCCCACATAGGGCTGAAAAGCAGCGGCCGAGTCGTTGGGGAAGTACTGTAAGGTTAAAGTAGGCGGCAATTGTTTCGATGAGCCCGCATCGATGCCACCCGCCAGGCCATTCGCCTTAAGATCATGATCAAAGGGTGTTGCCGCCAACAGGCCGATACCCACCTTCGAGCTCAGCATATAGGTACCCGTCAGGCCAAGCGCTTCACTATGGTCGACACCGACACCGGTGCCGGCCAGGGCTGCTCCATCGAGTTTCAGGGCCGAACTACTTTCATCTGGCTGCACCGAGGCAACACCGGCGCGAAGAATAATATCGTCTGCCTCATAGGCAATAACTTGGCCGGTGCCGCAAGCTAAGCCAGTCGCCAATAAAGAACGAACAATGAATAAATTACTTTTTTTACTATTCAAACTGCATACCCCTCTAAGAAGATAACTTAGTCATTAGAGCACTACAGAAATACGCTGAAATTGATCTAGGTTAAAAGATTTATTGTTAAAATCACTTCAAGAACACTAGTTCGATACTTCGCTATAACAAGGGAGTCAATAAGAGTTTGGGATCTAGGTCACGCTCTACTCGCCACCGAGGCACTCCGGAGGGGCTGGCACCTCCCCCTTGAGCGCCCAGTACTCGGGAGTAAAGGCGTGGATAGAAAGGGCGTGGACGCCGGAGGACAATTCCTCGGCGAGCAACTGATAGACACGCTGATGGCATTGCACGGCGCGCAGGCCCGCAAAGCTCTCGGCCACGACGACGATGTCGAAGTGGGTTTCGGCATCTGCCGGCACGGCATGCATATGGCTGACATTGTCGACCTGTAAATGCTCGGGTGAAAGTGCGTCCCGCAATTTTTGTACGATAACTTCCTCTACGCTCATCTCTCGGCCCCTGTGTCGACGATCAAAAGCCGGAAACCATGGAAATCATCACGCCCGCCGCCACGGCGGAACCAATAACACCCGCGACATTCGGCCCCATGGCATGCATCAGTAAAAAGTTCTGTGGGTTGGCTTCAAGGCCCAGTTTATTCGACACTCGCGCCGCCATGGGCACTGCCGAAACACCAGCGGAGCCGATTAAAGGGTTGATCGGCGTGTCGCTAAAGCGATTCATTAACTTCGCCATCAGCACGCCGGCCGCAGTACCAATGCAGAATGCCAGGGCACCGAGGGCGAGAATACCCAGGGTTTCCCAATTGAGGAACTTATCGGCACTCATTTTTGAGCCAACCGCGAGACCGAGGAAGATGGTGACGATGTTAATCAGCGCGTTTTGTGTGGTATCGCTCAAGCGATCGACGACACCGCATTCGCGCATTAAATTACCAAAGCAGAACATACCCAGCAGGGGCGCAGCGCTGGGCAACAGCATGGCGACCAGACCCAGGAGCATCAGTGGGAAAACGATTTTCTCCCGTATCGATACGGGACGCAATTGCACCATTTCAATTTTCCGCTCGGCCTCGGTGGTCAGCGCCCGCATGATCGGCGGCTGAATAATCGGGACCAGCGCCATGTAGGAATAAGCCGCAACGGCCACCGCACCGAGTAAATCTGGCGACAGCTTACTGGCGACAAAGATCGCCGTCGGCCCATCGGCGCCACCGATGATGCCGATCGATGCCGCATCACGAATGGAGAAGTCGAGAATACCCAGGCTACTCAAGCCCACCGCACCCATCACCGTGACAAAAATACCCACCTGAGCGGCGGCACCCAACAACAAGGTTTTCGGGTTGGCCAGCAAGGGACCAAAATCGGTCATCGCACCGACACCCATAAAAATAATAAGGGGAAACATGCCCGAGGCAATGCCGACGTTGTAGATGTAGTACATCAAGCCGCCGGGGGATTCGAGATGGCCCAACGCATCGTAGATGGGCGCAGCCTCAAAACCAGCACCGGGTATATTCACCAATATAGTGCCAAAGCCAATGGGCAGTAACAATAGGGGTTCAAAACCTTTACGAATAGCCAGAAACAGCAGGGTAAAGCCCACTGCCATCATTACCAGGGTGCCCGCATCGACTTGTGCCAGACCGGATTCGGTCCAGAGTTTTAACAGTTGTTCCATGATTTGCTCCGCAGGCTAGATGAGTGTGACCAGGGGATCGCCAACGCTAATGGCATCGCCCTCTTTCACCAACACGTCACCTACGGTGCCGGCTCTTGCGGCACTCACGGCGGTTTCCATCTTCATTGCCTCGAGAATAATCAGGTTGTCACCCTCGGCCACCTGCTGACCGGGACTAACCAATACCTTGAAGATATTACCCGCCAGCGGTGCTGGCACGGGTTCACCACCACCAACAGGCCCTAAACCACCGACTGCAGGCGCAGCACCGCCCATAGGCACAATAGCCGATACATCGCCGCCATTACTCACCGCCACGGTGTAATCGCGGCCCTCTACGGTCACGGTATAAATTTCGTCACCGTTATCATTGGTGACAAGGCCACCCTCCTTACCCGTTGGCACCGGTTCAAAGGCAGATGCATTATCGCGGTTTTCGAGAAACTTCAAACCAGTTTGCGGGAATAGTGCATAGGTCAGCACGTCGTCAATTTTTTGCTCGCCCTGCTTTAAAGTGATATTTTTTTCTTCCGCCTCACCATCCAGCTCGGCGATCAGCTTGTCCAGCTCGGCGGGAATTAAATCTGCGGGGCGCACGGTAATCGCTTCCGCTCCCTCCAGTACTTTGGCTTGCAGCTCCGCATTCACGGCAGCCGGTGTGGCTCCGTATTCACCTTTAAGAACACCTGCCGTCTCTTTAGTAATGGTTTTATAGCGCTCGCCGGTCAAAATATTGATCACCGACTGGGTGCCAACAATTTGCGAGGTTGGCGTCACCAGTGGCAGAAAACCGAGGTCTTCACGCACACGGGGAATTTCAGCCAATACATCGTCAAACTTATCGATAGCACCCTGTTCGCGTAGCTGGCTCTCCATATTGGTGAGCATGCCACCCGGCACTTGGGCAACGAGAATACGCGAATCCACACCTCGCAGAGAACCTTCAAACTTCGCGTATTTCTTTCTGACTTCGCGGAAATAGGCGGCGATTTCTTCAAGCAGGCCCATGTCGAGACCAGTATCGCGCTCCGTGCCCTCGAGTATGGCCACCAGGGCCTCAGTGGGCGAATGGCCATAGGTCATCGACATCGACGAAATGGCCGTATCAACATTATCGATGCCGGCTTCAATACACTTCAAATAGGTCGCCGTCGACATACCCGTGGTGGCGTGGCACTGAATATGAATGGGGATGTTGACCGCCTTCTTAAGCCGAGTGACCAACTCAAAGCCCGTATAGGGCGTCAACAAACCGGCCATATCCTTGATGCAGATGGAGTCGGCCTGCATGTCTTCCAGCTCGCGGGCCATATCCACCCACAGATCGATGCTGTGCACCGGGCTAACCGTATAAGAAATAGTACCCTGGGCATGCTTGCCGACATTCTTTACGGCCTGCAGGGCGGTGCGTAAATTGCGCACATCGTTCATCGCATCAAATACGCGAAACACATCAACACCGTTAATGGCGGCGCGCTCGACAAACTTGCTCACCACGTCATCGGCATAGTGGCGATAACCGAGAATATTCTGTCCTCTGAACAGCATTTGCTGAGGCGTGTTGGGCATCGCCTTTTTCAGCTCGCGGATGCGATCCCAGGGATCTTCACCCAAATAGCGTATGCAGGAGTCAAAGGTTGCCCCACCCCAGGATTCCAGTGACCAGAAGCCCACTTTGTCGAGTTTTTCGGCAATCGGCAACATATCGTCGATGCGTAAACGCGTAGCGAAAAGAGATTGGTGCGCGTCACGCAACACCACATCGGTAATCCCAAGGGCTTTTTTCTGCTCTACCATTAAATCACTCTCAACTGTTTAAACGATGGGGCTGCGCTTTATACGGCAGCTCGCTCTAAATAAATTCTAATTATGACTTGCCACGATGCTTATCGATTGCAGCCTGTATTACGGCCTGTATGCGTGGCTCGACGGCTGTAACCGGAGCCATCCGCACCGCCACCTCGGGCTGCACGGGTTCGGGGAAAAAGCGGGTAATCACCCAGGACATAACGGTCAAAGCGCCGACCAGTAAGATCAGAAACGTAAATACCGTGCCCATACCAAAGAGCATCAAATCGATACCCTGTTGAAATAAATCGACTTCCATAAAACTACCCTTTGTCACCAATACCTTAGCGCCGTGCCCAATAGCCAACATGGGCTTATAGCAAGGTTAAGCACCAGCACCTATAAAATAAGACTCGCACAACCGAACAATTGTAAGCGATCCTCCGCTGTGAAACAAAGTGAGATTTCGCCCCTCCCCCCTATCCTCGGGCACGCACCCCAGCTTAAAACACCTCTCGAAAAGGAATATAAATGTCAACATGTAGTCATATTTCCTACCTTCCTAAGCCGATTGTTCTAGTGCTATAGTGAATTGAAATTGACAGGGGGCACAGATACCAGTAACAAATTTTTAAATTTTTGTCGCCGGCTTCTGAACATAAACTGCCCAAAAAACTATAAACCAGATACGTTCAATTTGAATAAGCGCGGCTGACTGACATCCGTTATAAAAAAAAACAGTAGCCCGCCGCCTTTTATTCCCTGAGCGATATCTCCCAGTTTCTACCTTAGGAGAGTTAACCATGTCCGACGTTTACGATATTCAAATCAAGGGCGGCACCGTTGTCGACGGCACTCGTGCCCCGCGACGCATAGCCGATGTCTGGATCAAAGACGGCAAAATTGCCCAAATCGGCGGCGAAGCCCCCGGTGCGGCAAAAGAGGTCATCGACGCCACCGGCAAGATCGTCTGTCCCGGCTTTGTCGATCTGCACACCCACTACGACGCACAAATCCACTGGGACCCCTACTGCACCATTTCTGGCTGGCACGGTGTCACCACCGTGGTGCTGGGCAATTGCGGTTTCGGCTTTGCCCCGGTCAAGCCCGAGTATCGCGAGCGCTCACTGCTGACCATGACCCGCACCGAAGCTATTCCCTACGACTGCATGAAAATTGGCATGCCCTTTACCTGGGAGACCATCCCCGAGTATCTCGACTCACTCGATGCCAGACCAAAGGGCGTTAACTGCGTGCACTATATGCCCACCGCCTCTCTGCTGACCTATGTGATGGGTCTTGAGGCGGCAAAAACCCGTGAAGCCACCCCCACCGAGCGCAAAGAACTTAAGCGTCTGCTCGACGAAGGCATGGAAGCAGGCCTGATGGGCTTCTCCATCCAGCGCCTCGGTGAAAACTCTACCCAGGCCGATTTCGACGGCACTCCCATGGTCACCGACACCATGAGCGATGCCGAAGTGCTCAACCTCGCCGAGGTGCTACGTGAGCGCGGCGAGGGCAATGTGCAAATCACCCAGGCCACCGGCGATATTAAAACCGACATGCAGTTTCTGGAAACCCTGGCCGCGGCCACCGGTCGCCCCGTACTGCACAACGCCATCGCCCCGACCCGCAAAAATGCCCGTGTGCACCGTCGCAGTCTCGACTGGCTCAACAATGCGCGCGACAAGGGCCTACAAATTTATGGCCAGGCCGGCACCGTGCGCACCGGTTTTTGCTTCACCCTCGAGCACTGGAATCTCTACGATGCCAGCCCTGCGTGGCGTCAGCTAACCACCGGCACCAAAGCCGAAAAGCTCGAGAAATTAAAAGACCCTGAGCTACGTGAGGCCATCATCGCCGAAACCGAAGAGGCCGATCGACGCCTACAGGTCATTCAGGCCGGTGTTGGCGGCGCGGTTCCCCTGTTGCAGGTGCAAGATGTTCACGGCACCAAGTCACTGGAAAAATATGTCGGCAAGACTCTCGCACAAATTGGTGAAGAAGAGGGCAAGCACCCGATTCATGTGATGCTTGACCTGTCCCTGGAGGGCGACCTCAACGTCCACTTCCTCGGCCCAGACAAAGGCTTTAACGCCGACTTTATGGCCGAAATCATCAACGATAACGCCTATACAATACCCGGTGTTTCCGACGGCGGCGCCCACACCAAGTTCTTCACCGGCGGCGCCTACACCACCGACTTCCTAAAGTGGCTGGTGCGCGATGAAGAGAAAATCACCCTGGAAGAGGCCCACTACCGTCTCGCCGCCCTGCCCGCCCAGGCAGCCGGCTTAAAGGAGCGTGGCGTACTGCGTGCAGGCTGGGCCGCCGATGTCGTGGTTTACGACATCAACGCCCTCGGTGATGGCGACGAGTGGATTGGCGAAATTGTCCACGATCTACCCGCCGGTGAATGGCGTCGTATTAAACGCGCCGAAGGCTATCAGGCCATCATCGTCAATGGTCAGGTGACCTTTGATAACGGCGAATGCACAGGCGCCACCCCGGGTGAGCTACTGCGCAACGGTCGGGGTAAAAGTTCTGCCAAGATAGCGGCAGAAAGAGCTGCTTAACCCCCCGTTATCCGTCAAACAACCAGCTCGCACCTTGTGCGGGCTGGTTGTATCTACACAGTGAAAACCCATAGACCGAGTTCACCCTTACCTTAACCATGCCTAGAGACTTCTGTTACAAGCCCTAAGCCAGGTGATGCTCCCAAACGTAAAGTAAAACCACTCTGACCGACACACAGACTAAAGATCTTGAACACCTTCCATCAACCATCCCGCAATAAACCCTTCAGGCGGCAAGCTTTTTCCTCTGAGCGGTCAACACCTGCCGCCCAAAAGTAAAGACAGCAAACCCCCTCTCCCCTACGGCTTGCTAACCGTGCCCGGCCCTAGCAAATAAAACTGGCATCAATATTGCGATGACAAGGTTCTATATAGAGCAAGGCCAACAGCCAAGCTCGCGCTAACGAAAGGAATCAATATTCAAATCAACAGCTACCAGGCGATCGCAGCCATTTCGACGTCCTATCCGAGCCGATCACAAAACCCAGCGGCCAATGAAGACATCAGCGTATCGGACGTAAATGAGGTCAAACACGATCGCGTAACCTTTTCTGATCGTGCCTTAAAGTTCATGACAAACTTTCAGATGAGCGAAGAGGATATTTCCGGCTTCAAGAATATACTCGCAGAGGCCATCGATGTTAATGCCTATTCATACCCGAAAAGCTATCTTGCCAACCTATCCACTGGTGACAGAGAAATTTTGCGCAAGAGCCACGGTTTGGCCAAGGCCTTCGATGTCGCCACGCTCAGCCACGAAGGCGCCTACAACCTACTTCTGCCACCCACCGCAGCAAAGGATCTGGATAACAACGGCCTGACAACCGTGGGCAGCGCTCAAACCTTTCAATATCCGCCAGTGAACGCGCCGGCAAATGTTCATGCCGCCTGGGCAGAAGCCACCAAAGATATGAGCAACGGCGAGCGCCTATTATTTCAGGGAAACTTCATGGTAACGAATATTGAGGCGAACCTGCGTTTTGATAGTGCGGGTAACCCAACCGGCATCTACGAGCCCAACGACCCGGAATACACCAACCCCTGGGCTGACAAAAGTTTCAGCTACCGAGGTGAAACTGAGAAGTTTTTAGCCCGTTTAGAGGATTTTAAAAATCAAATACCCAGCGATCAATATGAGCACCGAAAAGAGCAGCTCAGCGCCCTGCTAAATTCCCTGAATAAACATCATGTGGCATAGGTGAGTGTAGAGTGAGCGATAAAGGCCCTAGTCAACGACCGCCGTCGTTACTCTATGCGCTGGCTTGAGCTAAAATAACGCGATGCCTTTCTCACTTAAACCACCCGCCATCAAACGCTGTTTTAATCTCGAAGACTTCCGCCGCCAGGCCAAGCGTAAATTGCCCGCCCCGCTGTTCCACTATATTGACGGTGGCGCCGACGATGAAATCACCCGTATCAACAACACTGAGGCCTTTAATAACTACCAAATAGTGCCGCGCTGTCTGGAAGATGTCACCACCATCAATATGAAGACCAGGGTGTTGGGCTGTGAGTTAGATTGGCCGGTGCTGATGTCACCCACCGGCATGTCGCGTTTTTTCCACCACGAGGGTGAGCGCGCGGTGGCTCGCGCCGCGGCCCAATCCGGCACGATGTATTCACTATCGACCGTGGCGACCACCACCATCGAAGATGTCGCCGCCGCGACCAGCGGCCCAAAGATGTTCCAGCTCTATGTACTGCGCGACCACGCCATCAATGATGAGTTGATCGAACGCTGTCGCGCCGCCAAATATGACGCCCTCTGCCTCACCGTCGACACCGTGGTACAGGGCAATCGCGAGCGCGACCTGCGCACCGGCATGACCATACCGCCGCAATTAAGCCTGCAAAGCCTCGCCAGTTTCGCCCTGCACCCCGCCTGGTGTTACCACTACCTAAGGACGCCGGCGCTGGAAATGGCCAACCTCAGTCACCACATCGCCGAGGGCAGCTCCCAGGTCAGCTCCCTGGGTAAATACATCAATGAACAATTTGATCGCGCCCTGAACTGGGCCTACGCCGAAAAAGTCACCGCTCGCTGGCAGGGGCCCTTTGCCATCAAAGGTATTTTGTCTATTGAAGATGCCCGTCGCGCTGCCGACATCGGCGCCACTGCGGTGATCATTTCCAACCACGGCGGCCGCCAGCTCGACACCGTTCCGGCACCCATCGATTTAGTCGCAGAGATTGCCGATGCCCTGGGCGATAAGCTAGAAATCATTCTCGACGGCGGCGTACGCCGGGGGACTCACGTGTTGAAAGCTCTGGCCATGGGTGCCAACGCCTGCATGATGGGGCGACCCTATCTTTACGGGCTAGCGGCCGGTGGGCAGGCCGGGGTTGAGCGGGTCTTAGGCTTACTAAAGAGTGAAATTGAGCGAGATATGATTTTATCGGGCCGCGCCGACCTCAATAAAATAGACCGCAGTTTTATTCGTGGCCTGCTTCAGCCGAACCAGTAGTAATGCACTAACGGCATGGGGCTCTGTTCACAGGAATAGCCCATCAAACCAGGTGCTTATCGAGAGTTTCCCTCACCTCTTCTTCAATAGTGCCCTGAAATACAGAAGCAATAAAATTCAGTTTTATATCGACCAGAATATCCCTCTCTCCACAGTCGATACGCGCTTTCACCCCGCTATAGGTATAGAGCACAGTGTCGCCCTGCCAGCGATACTTGCCGCCGATGCGTCGGATTAAGTTCTGCGCCAGCTGCTCCGCTCTTTGCTTAATATCAGCCAGCGGCAGCTGGTGTGAGCGTGCAATATTAATCGTCGCCAAAAAATCCTCCCCAAACACAAAATCAACAGCCTTCAATTGACACTATTATTACAGCATAAGCCGACATAGCAAGCCGCGTCGATGCAGCGCTCTCGCAAAGCCATTATAATTGCCGCC
Organism: Gammaproteobacteria bacterium 54_18_T64; assembly: GCA_002162825.1. Classification (GTDB taxonomy): domain Bacteria; phylum Pseudomonadota; class Gammaproteobacteria; order Pseudomonadales; family Porticoccaceae; genus Reddybacter. Next base: position 3,081 of record MAAU01000086.1, on the reverse strand, counting down.
CGGCCAGCCCCGATATCATCAGACCCACCACACCAGCCCTATGGAGCCACCCTTGTCAGCCGCACCCAAAAAGCCAGATAGCACTAGCCCCTCAAGTAACCCTACAGAAACGACCCTGGATTCCGGCCCCCAGGCACTGCCCGTAGCGCCGCCGCTACGGCGCATCGCGGCACTGGTCTACGACATATTTCTACTGGCGGCCATTAGCCTGGCTTACGCGGCAACTTTCTTCATGATCCAAGTCTTCACCGACGGCAGCGCGGCCACGCAAATATTGACAGAGGGCCAGGAAACAACACGCCTAGAATATGAAGGCCCCTTGCGCTACCTCTTCCTCTTCGGCTGGTGGCTCTGCCTGGCACTGTTTTACAGCTGGTGCTGGCGCCGCAGTGGCCAAACCCTGGGCATGAAAACCTGGCATATCTGTTTAGAACAGATGGATGAATCAGTGCCCGGTACCAGCCCACTGGCCAGCTGGCGACAGTGCTGGATACGTAGCCTCGTGGCACCGCCCCTGCTGTTATGTGCCGGGCTTTCCTATTGTTATTGTCTTTTTAATCGTGATGGTCACTGCCTACACGATATTTGGAGCCGTACTCGGATTGTGGTTTTGCCAAAGGAAAAGTAGCCATAAAAAATATTGGGCCTCATTGCGAACAACACCCTCTATTGCCCCTGTTAAGCTTAATACTTACCTGGAACGCTGTACTTTCCTTCGGACTTAAATGCTACCAAGGCCAAGTGAGCTTTACCGCGAATAAAGTTATTACCCTCTAAATTCCAACGCCATTCCTTTGCCTGCCATGGCTCTAGAGTGGCATCATCAAACGGGTAGTATTTTAATGAGGATCAGGTTTTCACAGTAGCCAACAGGATCCCAGGCTTAGCCACCCCCCGGGATTATTATCTCCCTAAGCCGCCCGCCGCAATAAAACCAGGCCAATGCCAATACACACCACGGCCGGGGCAAACACCGCCCAAAAGGGCGAGAAGCCAAACACCACACTCGACGGCCCGAGCAATTGCTGGCTGGTTTGAAAGGCGATGCCGGCGATCACCCCGGCAAATATTTTAAAGCCCATGGTCGCGGCTCGCAGGGGGCCAAACACAAAAGAGGTGGCAATCAATACCAGGCTCAGTACCGAGAGCGGCTGTAGGGCCTTGCTCCAAAAGGCCAGCCAGTATTTGGAGGACTTTTGTTCCTGCTCATCGAGGTATTGGGCGTAGTTATACAGACTGCCCATGGACAGAGACTCCGCAGGCATCACCATCAGGGTGAGCAGGTCGGGTGACAAACCCGAGTCCCAGCGCCGCGTGACAAATTCGCTGGTTTGCGTGCCATCTTCGCCAAAGCGGGTGACGACCCCCTCCTCTTCCAGCCAATAATCCTTAAAGAAAGTCGCCCGAGCGGCAAAGCTGACCTCTTCAATTTTGCGCTGGTCACCGAAGTGATAGCGGGTAACACCAAACAGTCGGCCGTTGGGATAGACCGCGTTAAAATGGATGAATTCATTGCCCTCGCGGTTCCAGACACCACTGGTGGCTGAGAGGTTTTCCTGTTCGCCACGCAGCAACATGCGGCGACTTTCCGCCAGCTGGTCGGTATAGGGCACCACATACTCCCCGAGCAGGACGCCACCGACAATCACCAACAACACCGGGCGCAGCACAAAGCCGGTAATGCGCAGCAGCGAAACACCGGCGGCGCGCATAATCACCAACTCACTATTGCCCGCCAATATACCGAGACCAATCAAGCAACCAATCAGGGAAGCGAAGGCGATGTTGCTATAGATGCGTGCCGGCAGGGTGAGCCAAACATTGTAGAGCACGTCGCCAAACTGATAATCATTGCGTACCTCGCCCAGGCCATCGACCACGGCGGCAATCACGTCAATACTCAGCAGCACCAATAAAACTAAAATAATGGCACCGAAAACAAAGCGCATCACGTAGCGGGATAGGTAACTCATTGCTCATCCCCCGCTGCCGTCGCCGCCACCTTGGCACGCTTGCCGCGCCAGCCGCTATCCCAGAGCAGAAGCCCCCCGGCAATCGCTAAAAATACGCCGTGTACCCACCACAATCCGAGGGTGGCGGAAAGCTCACCGTCTTCCAGTGCGCCGCGAGCGGCGTTGAGGCCGACCAGATAAAAGATGTAGAGCAGAACGGCGGGAAAGACCTTGACGAAGCGACCCTGGCGCGGATTGGTACGACTCAGGGGCACCGCCATTAAAGACACCACCAGTACCAGAATGGGCACCGAATAGCGCCACTGCAGTGCCGCCACATGCTCGGGCCGATCGGACATTTTTAGCTCTGCGGTCGACATGCTCTCGGCTTTTTCGCGATGACGACGGGGGTTCTTGTTCTTCTGCAAACGCTGGCCGTACTCCTCAAACTCGGTAATCTGGAAGTCGGCCCGCCCCGGTATGCCCTCAATACGATAGCCCTTATTCAGCACTAAATAGCGCTCGCCATTTTCCTCGGCCAACTTGGGGAGCCCCGTTTGCGCCAGTACCACCACCTGGCGCACGCCGCTGCTATCAACGCTCGATTGCGATAAAAACACCTCGTGCATGGTGCCGTCTTCGTCCATCGACTCGGTATAGGTGACACCACGACCACCGCGCAGAGGGTAAAACTTACCACCCTCTAAGGACTCGAACTCGCCCCGAGATTTCTGTGCGCTGAGCAGGGCCTCGGCCTTGGCCAAGCCGCCGGGGCTGACGGAAAAACTCAACCAGGCCACCACGCCCGCCACCAGCACGGCCACCGCCATGGTGTAGGCAATTAATTTACCGGGGCTCATACCACAGGCGTAGAGCACGGTCATTTCGCTGTCGACATAGAGACGGCCGTAGACCAGTAAAATACCGAGAAAAAAGGCTAGGGGTAGTATCAATTCCAGAAAGCCCGGCAAACGATAGCCAATCACCGCAAACAGTATATTGGCATCGAGCATGCCGGCGGCGGCCTCGGCGAGATACTTCACAAAGCGCCCGCTGATAATAACCAGCATCAGCACAGCGCAAACGGCGGCGGTGGTACCCAGTAAATCCCGGGCGATATAGCGAAAAA
>MAAU01000056.1 GCA_002162825.1 Gammaproteobacteria bacterium 54_18_T64 | reverse complement strand
TTAAATCAACCATTTTCTTCAGTTTTTTTGCCTAGTCACTTCAACTAAACACTTTCAAATAATGGCTCGCTTCCCGGCTTCCCGTTGAGCGAGGCGCGCATTCTACAGAGCTGCGTAATACTGTCAATACCTAATTCAATTCTTCGTGAAAATAACGCAATGACATCCAACACCAGCCCCACACCCGATAGCTACACCCAGCGCAAGAGATGAAAATGCTTCTTGCCGCGGCGCAAGAGATGGTAGCGACCGAAGTATGCACTCGAGGGGGCCAACGCAGCAGATTCATCGCGAACTTGCTCACCATTAACACGCACCGCACCATCGCGGATAAACTTCCGCGCCTGACCCTGAGTTACCTCACCCCGTGGGGTTAATGCCAAGCCCGAGCTCACCAGCGCATCCAGCAATGAGACCCCCCCAGTCTCAATATCACTACTTGGCATGCCATCCAATGCAAGCTGCCCTAAGTCTCCTTCCGTCAGCTCTCCTAACGCGCCACTAAATAGGGCGGCCGAAATACGCTCTGCCGCCGCCACACCCTCATCACCGTGAACCAACCTCGTCACTTCACGTGCCAGAATGCCCTGCGCCGATTTCTTGCCCTGCACCTGTTCATCCGCTCGCTCAATATCCTGCAATTCAGCCAAGGACAGGAAGGTGAAATAATGCAAGAAACGATAAACATCCTGATCCGCTACATTCACCCAAAATTGATAAAAGGCGTAGGGCGACGTCTTTGCCGGATCAAGCCATATGGTGCCCGATTCAGTTTTACCAAATTTACTGCCGTCAGACTTGGTGATCAGCGGCAACGTCAAGCCAAAAGCCGAAGCACGGTGCATGCGCCGGACCAGGTCAATACCACCGGTAATGTTGCCCCACTGATCGGAACCACCGATTTGCAATGTGCAACCAAAGCGCTTGTATAACTCTGCAAAGTCATAGGACTGCAACAGCATGTAGGAAAACTCGGTATAGGAGATACCCTCACCCTCGCGCTCAATCCGAGTTTTCACCGACTCCTTGTGTATCATCGCATTCACGGCAAAATGCTTGCCTACATCCCGGAGAAAATCCAGAACCGGCATATCACCCATCCAATCGTGATTGTTTGCCATCTCGGCCGAACACGCGCCACCATCGAAATCGATAAAACGGGAAACCTGTTGGCGCAGACGCTCGCTCCAGGCGGCGACTACATCAGGCGTATTTAGCTGACGCTCCTGAGCCTTAAAGCTAGGATCACCAATCAAGCCCGTTGCTCCACCAACTAGTGCAATTGGCTTATGCCCTGCCAATTGAAAACGACGCAGGGCAAGGAGCGGCACCAGACTACCTATATGGAGGCTATCTGCCGTCGGATCAAAACCACAATAGAGCACACGGCGCTCGGCAAGATGCTCGGCAAAGCCCCCCTCACCCGTCATCTGCGCAACGAGACCGCGACCCTGCAAATCACCAATCAAACCCCGATCCACTTTCGCCATGACGTTATTAAGCCTCTTTACCAAAAGGAGCCGAACGATACAGGATAGCCTAGCAAAAACAAATGCCACCCACACCACACATTCACTAGCCAAAACTTTAAGTCAAGGCTGTATTTTGTTATAAATCACAACCTTAGCTCCCACAGCTCCTGCGGAATACACCAGCTCATGCAAGCCAGCCGAAATTCGCCCTCGACAGTGGGCTCAAAACTGCCAAAAAAACATCTCGTTGCGGCAAGTGCCGTTGCCTTTTGTCTGATTGGAGTCATTTCCCTCTTGCCCTCTAAAAACGTCCAGGCCAAGCGCAATATTATTGCCGTTGAACTACCGACTGACTCCCAAGTGCTAACCACGCTTAGTAGCCCTGCAATCGACAGCTTAGACAAGCCTAGCTCTGCATCTACTGCCCCAATCTGGCAACAAACCACCATCGCCTCTGGCGACAACCTAAGCTCCATATTCAAACGTCTCGGTCTCAACGCCAGTGACGTCTACGCCGTCGCCAACACAAGCACCGAGCAAAGACCACTGCAGCGCCTGCGACCCGGCGAGCACATTGCCATTTGCTTAAACGATGTTGGCCGGCTAGCTCAAGTTAAATATACCCGCTCAAGTCTTGAACACTATCTTTACGAACGCAATGAAAACGGCTTTCAAGGTACTAAAGTCGTACTCCAACCCGATCTCCTTCCGACCTACAAAACCGCCATTATCAACAACTCCCTATCGTTTGATGCCAGCCGGGCCGGCTTAAGTCAGGGCAAGGTCATGGAAATAGCCAATATATTTGGCTGGGATATAGACTTTGCTCTCGATATTCGCAATGGCGATGAGTTTAGCGTCCTCTACGATGAAAAGTTTCTCAACGGCCAAAAAGTCGGTACCGGGGACATCCTCGCCGCCACATTCTCCAATCAAGGAACCAGCTACAGCGCCGTTCGCTTCGTCGAACAAGATGGCTCAATCAATTATTACACCCCCGACGGCAAGCCCATGCGCAAGGCTTTCCTGCGAGCACCATTGGATTTTACCCGCATCAGCTCCAACTTCAGCCTGCGACGCAAGCACCCCGTACACAAGCGCATCAAGGCCCATCGCGGTGTCGACTATGCCGCGCCACGTGGCACCCCCGTCTTTGCTGCTGGTGACGGCAAAGTCATCGCCAGCGGCTATAGCAAGGCAAATGGCAACTATGTGTTTATTCAACACGGCGGAAAATATGTCACCAAATATCTGCACCTGACCAAACGCCTCACCCGTAAAGGCAAGCATGTCAGTCAGGGCAAGGCCATTGGCACCGTCGGCTCAACCGGCTACGCTACCGGCCCTCACCTGCATTACGAATTTTTAGTAAATGGCGTTCACCGCAACCCTCGGACGGTGAAACTGCCCGATGCCAAAACCATTGCCAAGAGTCAGCGCAAGGAGTTTTTCGCCCAAACCACCCCCCTGCTCAACCAACTTGGCCAGCACAACGGCATACTGCTTGCCCAAGCCAATCTACACGACTAAAACTCACGATCAGATGAAGCATATATCGCGCGAGCTCTATATAGGCTTAATGTCCGGCACCAGTATGGACGGCATAGACAGCGCCATTGTCGACTTCACCGAAGGCAAGGCAAATATAATTGCCACTTGTTGCCAGCCAATCCCCGAGCACCTTCAACACCTCACCAGGGCCTTATTTTTACCGGGCGACGATGATATCGATACCCTCGGCAGTGTCGACCAACAACTGGGTACCTGCTTCGCACAAGCGACGAACGCTCTCTTGTTACAGGCTGGACTCAAACCAAGCGACATCACCGCTATTGGCAGCCACGGTCAAACCGTACGACACCGACCCCCGAGCCCAGACACACCTCACCCCTTCACGCTGCAAATTGGCGACCCCAACACTATTGCCGCCCAAACCGGCATTACCACCGTCGCAGATTTCAGGCGCAGAGATATGGCACTCGGCGGACAAGCCGCACCGCTAGTACCGGCCTTTCACCGCTCTGTTTTCCATAGCGAGACCCACAACAGGGCTATCGTCAATATTGGCGGCATCAGCAACATCACCCTGCTACCCATCAAAGGCGAAGTCATCGGTTTCGACACCGGTCCCGGTAACCGCTTACTCGATGACTGGATTAAACGACATCAAAACAAAGCATTCGACAGCGGCGGACAATGGGCCAAGCTACATACAAGCGACACTTTGCTTCTTCAGCAGTTAAAATCCCACCCGTTTTTGCAACGCTCAATCCCAAAGAGTACCGGCAGGGAAGAGTTCAACAAAGACTGGCTAGACCAACAGCTCAAAGGGTTTGACCACCTCTCAGCCGGCTGTGTACAGGCAACACTACTGGCCTTTACCGCGGAAACCATCACGGATGCGATAAGGACACTACCTGTTGAGGTCGATGAGGTTTTTATCTGTGGTGGTGGCGCACTGAACACAACGCTTATGGCCTGCCTTGGCGATTTACTTAAGCCCGCAAAAGTTATCAGTACAGCGGTATTGGGTATTGCACCCGAGTGGGTTGAGGCCGCAGCCTTTGCCTGGCTCGCACGGCAAACACTAGCTGGGCTGGCGGGCAATTTACCCGCTGTCACCGGGGCAAAAAGCTTGTCCGTATTGGGCGGGATTTACCCAGGCTACCCTGCCTAGCCATCAAGGCGAAACTACTGAAGCCTAATTACTAAAAGCCCAACAGCTAAAAGCGCACATAAGCCTCTTCCTCTGTCAGTCGCGCTATCTCCTCGGGGCCAAAGGCGACGGTACCGACAAAGGGAAAAAGATTCGTTTCATTTTGCTCAAGAAAACGTAAGCGAGTACGGCAAATTTTGATATCGACCACCTGAAATGCTGTAAGTCGCGCAGCCAGGTCAACTATCTTCTTGTAACGCTTATAGTTTTCCCGGAAAAAAATTTCAACCTCGGGGCCGTGCAAGACAAGAGCAATGGGAGGAGTACTCGCCAACAGGGGCGCCCTTTCCATATATAAGATCTCTGCACGCAGCAGTGCTGCCTCGACTTCCTCGGGCTTATTCTGCTCAATACGAACCAGATAGCCAGGCACTACATTCTTCGGTACTTCAGCTAGGGTTTTCACCTCATCCCTCGCCAGTGCCCCGAAGCAACAGACTACTAGCAAACAACACAGGAGTGCGCATCGCCCAGCCCAAATAGGGGTAAGACTTAGCGACGGCAAATCAAATCCGCTTGTATTCAGATCGAAAACGAGGCACCACAACCGCAGGTGGTCGCAGCATTGGGATTATTGACCACAAAGCGAGAGCCCTCGAGCCCTTCGGAGTAATCGAGCTCAGCACCCGACAGGTACTGAAAGCTCAAGGAATCGACGAGAACTGTCACACCTTCTCGCTCAACCTGAGTATCGTCTTCGGCAACCGCCTCATCGAAGGTAAAACCGTACTGGAACCCAGAACAGCCGCCACCCGTGACGTAGACGCGTAATTTCAGATCTGGATTACCTTCCTCCGCGACCAGGGTCTTAACTTTATGCACCGCGCTATTGGTTACATTAAGGGCGCTGGGGATAAATGTTTCTGCAACTGTCATTAATACTCCGTAATCTTTTCTATCTGTCTTCTAACAATATATTCTGCAAACTATGCCTCAGTATGGGGGCAAATAAGCAAATAACAATATCAACCTTGCCCGACGCCACTATCACCAACAGCTCCGAGGCGGCTCACCACTTCCGGCTTTTCGGCTTGCGGGGCCGTAGCCACAGCATTCACATCCTCTTGCGCAAAGCCACCGTTCACCTGCGCACCCTTCTCTATTTCGAGCAAGGCATAGTGAATATCTCCCTTGACCACCGCCTTGCAGGCAAGTTCAACCTGCGACGCTGCATAGATATCTCCCTCTATACTACCACTGACCATCACCACAGGCGCCCTCACCTGACCAATGACAGCTCCCGTGTCGAGGATTCTTACGCAGGCGTCGGCATCATCAGCGGCTGCTTCAATGTTGCCTGTAACCTGGCCCTCTATCTCCAGACTACCGCTAAAATGGATTTCGCCAACGATACAAGTCCCCTTGGCGATCAAGGTTGGCGTCGCCGTCCCTCTTCTGTGTTTTTTATCCCTACGCATTACTCACCTCCACTCTTATTGACCTGCCCCCTGGCAAGAGCCCACGACATCACTAACTCGCTGCTACGAGTCTTTTTTTTCGAGGGCCAAATTGTTGCGCGTATAGACTCGGGCTCGAAACCATCGGGTAAATGAAGCGCGCCTTCGAGTAGCTGAAAATACTTGAAGCGGCTGTTGACCGGCATCACTTCCACATTTGGATCCAATTGCGCCAGGGAATAACTCGCCACGTCGCCTGCCAATTGACCCTCAAATTCGACAGTGAAACTTACTTTTGTCGCTCTCGCCAAACCCTCCGTCTTGCGCAGGGCAAAACGGTAGCGGTAAACCCCGGGCACTTCTGTCGACCTGATCAGAAAATTGGATATTTGCAGGCCTTTTTCCAACTGATCACTTTTCACCAGGTTGCGATAAAGGTCGAGCTCCTCCTGATAGGCCGATAATTTTCTATCGAGCACCACCACCGTCCTGCGCATTTTCTCCAGGGCCTGTCGGTCAACCTCAGCACCCAGTTGCAGGGCTAGCTGCTGCTGTTCTTGCTCACGTAGCCGTACCGATTGGCGCTCGAAGTCGGCCTGTAATTGACGATGGGCAACGACCGTTTCTACAAAGTACTCACTACCTTGCAGAAAGCCCCCACCCAGACCGACAAGCACTGCCAATAGCAGTAGAGTCAACAGACAGCTGCGGCAGTCCATCAAGCGATCGAACAATCCATCCACTGCTTGTTACTCCGGCTCTGGTGTTTTGGCCAACCTGAATGTGCCCAGAAAATTGCGTTTCACGCTAGGGGAGCAAGGGTGGCGCTTCGAGGCCACACGTTTCCGGCAGGCCAAACATGATGTTCATATTTTGCAGCGCCTGCCCAGAGGCCCCCTTAACCAGGTTATCAATCGCCGACATCACCACTACTTTATCGCCACCTTGTGGCCTGACCACACTAATACGGCAAATATTTGAACCCCGTACACTGCGGGTTTGCGGGTGTGCGCCCGCAGGTAGCACATCGACAAAGGGCTCATCGGCATAGCGCTGCTCAAACAAAATCTGTAAGTCAATATTGGTATCAAGCAGGGTTGCATAAAGTGTGGAATGAATACCGCGTACTATCGGCAACAAGTGGGGTACAAAGGTCAAACCCACCTGCTTACTGGTGAAGGACTCCAGACCCTGAACAATCTCCGGCAAATGGCGATGCCCTCCAGCGGCGTAGGCCTTAAAACTGTCGCTGACCTCACTGTGCAAATTATCTATCTTCGCCTGGCGGCCGGCACCACTGGCGCCCGATGCAGAATTGGCTATCAAATCATCGGCGGCCACCAAATCGTTTTCAAGCAGGGGCAAAAAGCCCAGCTGCACACTGGTTGGGTAACAACCCGGGCAGGCGATCAAACGGGCCGAGCGTATCGCCTCTCGCTTAACCTCCGGCAGGCCATAGACGGCTTCGGCTATTAATTCGGGGCAGGTATGACTCTGCCCATACCATTTTTCCCAGAGCTGGCGATCCTGAATGCGAAAGTCCGCCGACAGGTCGATGACGCGCGCGCCACGCTTGAGAATCTCGGGTACCATCGCCTGCGCCACGCCGTGGGGAGTGGCAAAAAACACCACATCGGACTCAGCCAAACGATCGGGGTCAGGTTCACTAAAGCACAGATCAAAATGCCCACGTAGACTGGGAAATAGGTCGGCAACGGGCAAGCCATTTTCGCTGCGAGAAGTAATCTCCACCACTTCCACCTCTGGGTGCTGCGCCAACAAACGCAGCAACTCGACCCCGGTATAACCGGTTCCACCTACAATACTCGCCCTTATCACGCCTACCTACCTCGTCTTAAAATCCTGGGAACCAGCTATCATACCGCAACCGAGGCCCGTGCTAAGCTCGATGATCATGCAATCAATATAATAACTATGCAGCCACCTGAGAAAGATCTACCCAGGCCCCCACAAGAACGTGCCGACACCCTCTTTACCCAGTTTCGCCATCGCCTGGCACATACCGACGCACTCCCCCAACTCGCCCTGCTCGGGCTGGCCAGTGGCATCGTCACCGGCTTTATCGCGGTAGCCTTTCGTCTCGCCATCGAGTGGCCTCTCGAGCTCTTCTTGCCCTCCCGTGAAAGTGAGGGTTTTGAATCCCTGCCCCTGGAAGCGCGTCTATTACTGCCCCTGGCAGGCACTGTCATTATCGCCCTAATCATGCGTTCCCGATCCAAAGCCGAACGCCAATGCGGCGTCGGCCACGTCATCGAACGCTATCAGCAACACCAGGCTCACTTACCGGCGCGCAACGGTGTCATACAGTTTTTCGCTGGTTCAGTGGCTGCCCTATCAGGCCACTCGGTCGGCAGGGAAGGCCCCGCCGTACATCTCGGCGCCACCTGCTCGAGCCTGCTCGGTCAAAAACTCGGCCTGCCCAATAACAGCCTGCGTATTATGGTCGGCTGTGGTGTTGCCGCCGCGATTGCCGCCTCTTTCAACACCCCTCTCGCCGGCGTTATTTTTGCCATGGAAGTGGTGCTCATGGAATACACGGTGACCGGCTTTATCCCCATTACCCTCGCCTCTGTCTCCGGCGCCTTAATCAGCCGCGTCTGCTTTGGCGATGCCCCCGCCTTTTCAATCCCTGTACTGACCATGGGCAGCATGCTCGAACTGCCCTTTTTAATCTTCTGCGGCATTATTGTCGGGCTCGCCTGTAGCGTTGTGCTCAAATTGCACCAATACATCCAGGGTCTAAAAAAACTATCGCTGAGCGCCCGCTTATTGACGGCCGGCATTCTCACCAGCCTCACCGCTGCCTTTGTACCCCAGGTAATGGGCGTCGGCTACGACACTGTTGAAGCCGCCATGCTGGGAGAGCTCAGCCTCAATCTTCTACTCACGATTGCGATCGCCAAGCTGCTACTGTCAACAGCCACCATTGCCCTCGGTGTCCCCGGTGGCAGCATCGGCCCCACCCTGGTTACCGGCGCCTGCCTCGGTGGCGCCATAGGCATCATTGGCGCCAGCTTAAGCCCCGTGGATACAGCCAGCAGTGGCTTTTACGCGACATTGGGCATGGGCGCGATGATGGCCGGCGTGCTCAACGCCCCCCTCGCCGCTTTAATGGCTCTATTGGAGTTAACCTATAACTCGGCCATTTTACTACCGGCAATGTTGGTCATTGTCATTGCTACCATCACCGCTCGCCTAACCAGCCGCCTACCCGGCCTCTTTCTCATCGGCCGAAATCCAGAGTCTTTCACCTCTCCCGTGTTTCAGAGTTTGAGCCGCGCCGGTGTCACCAGCCTGATGAATCGAAACTTCATCTCTCACGATCCACAGCTGACCTTTGATCAGGCTGAGGTATTGCTCAATCAACACCCCGACTGGATTGTCGTCGAAGCAGGCTCTCACGAGAGCTATATTCTCCGACCCAGCGATCTCGCCCACCACATACAGGTAGCGAACGCCGATGATAGCCCACAACTGCACATTGATTTAATGGAAATTGCCGGTGAACGCTGGCGCCTACACCCAATTCACTCACGCGCCACACTGCAGGAGGCATTGATGCTAATCCGCGAAAAGAATGGCTTCGCCGTGCATGTTAGCGAGCCCACTAGCGCGACCTCATCGCCGGTTATCGGTATCATTACCCGCGATCAAATCGACAATTATTATCAGTAGGCTCCCGAACCGGTAAACTGCTGACAATAATAATTACCAGCAGACAAACAGGGAGCCCTAAAGCCGTGATCCGAGAATGGGTATTAGCACTTCACATCATCAGCCTCGTGTGCTGGTTTGCCGCCCTTTTTTACCTGCCACGCTTATTTGTTTACCACGCCACGGCCGACGATGCTGTTAGCGACGAGCGCTTCAAACTAATGGAGCGCAAGTTGTACCGGGGCATTGCCACCCCCGCCATGATCGCCACCCTGGTATTCGGTGTTTGGTTGGCCAGCTTCGCTACCGAGCACTATCTGGCCCAGGCCTGGTTTCAAACAAAAGTAGTACTGGTAGCCCTCTTAATTGCCTACCATTTCACCTGCCGACAGCTTATGCGCCAATTTCAGGCTGGGCTCAACACTCGCCCACATCGATTTTACCGCTGGTTTAACGAGGCGCCGGTGCTATTGTTGTTTGCCATCGTGGTACTGGTGGTGGTCAAACCCTACTAGCCACAAACAAACACCACGCCCCACCTCTCACACTCAGGACAAGATAGGGATATCTGTCCCCAGCATAGGCAAATAACAATATAACGATGGATACACTCTGGATAGCCCTAGCCGCAATACTGGTCTTTATTATGCAGGCGGGCTTCCTGTGCCTCGAAAGCGGCCTGGTTAGAAGCAAAAATAGTATCAATGTTGCGGCCAAAAATATTAGCGACTTCATCGTCTCCGGTACATTATTCTGGGCAGCGGGCTTCGCCCTAATGTTCGGCGACAGTGTTGCCGGCTGGTTTGGCAGCAGCAATTTTTTTATGAGCGACGAGGCCAGCCCCCGACTCATTAGCATCTTCCTGTTTCAAATGATGTTCTGTGGCACCGCCGCAACACTGGTATCGGGGGCCGTCGCCGAGCGTATGAATTACCTCGGCTATCTCGTTTGCACCATCATCATCGCCCTCTTGATTTACCCCCTGGTCGGGCACTGGATCTGGGCGGGAGCCATTTCCGGTACGCCAACGGGCTGGCTAGAACAGCGCGGCTTTGTCGACTTTGCCGGTTCCACCGTGGTCCATTCCGTCGGCGGCTGGGTAGCACTGGCGGCACTATTGGTGATCGGCCCACGCTTCGGCCGTTACGAGCAAGCAGAACAGCGTATCCCCGGTAGCAATATCCCCATGGCGGTGCTCGGTGCCATGTTGATCTGGTTTGGCTGGTTCGGCTTCAACGGTGGCAGCACCCTGGCCTGGAATGATGCCGTGCCCGCCATCCTACTCAATACCTGCATCGCCTCCTTTCTGGGGGGCATTAGTGCCACAGCATTGAAATACAAAATCGATGGCTACATTGATGTTTCCAATATCATCAACGGCACCCTGGGTGGGCTAGTTGCAATTACGGCCAGCTGCCACGCGGTCAGCACCAGTGAGGCCGCACTGATTGGCGGTATCGGCGGTAGCATTGCCCTGTTCGGTGGGCGCTGGCTGGAGCTCCTAAAAATAGACGATGCCATTGGCGTGGTTCCCGTGCACCTGCTTGCCGGCATTTGGGGCACCCTGGCCGTGGCCATTTTTGGCAACCCCGAAATATTGGCCAATGGTTTATCCACTTCGCAACAATTTGAGTCCCAAATGCTGGGCATTGGGGTGACTGGCTTATTTAGCTTTTTCACCGCCTACATCTTGTTTGCAACAATCAATCGCTACTACCCGCTCCGGGTCAGCGAGGAGGCGGAGCGCATGGGCCTCAATGTCGCCGAGCACAGAGTCAGCACAGAGGTCTTCGATCTGCTCACATCGATGAACCAACAGCAGCAGCTAGCTAATTTCTCTTCACCAGTACCGGTCGAACCCTTTACCGAAGTGGGTCAAATTGCCCAGCAATACAATCGCGTCATCGACCGGGTCAACCGAGAAATTCAACAACGCGATGACACCTTCACCGCCTTTAAGAACAGCGAGTACTATAAGGGCGCGATTCTCGACGCCGCCATGGACAGCATCATTACCATCAATGACAGGGGCGAGATACAGGCCTTTAACCCCTCCGCTGAAAAGTGTTTTGGTATCGGTGCCAAACGCGTGCTTGGCGTCAACTTTTTTGAATTATTTATCGCCGATGGCGAAAAGAAAACTGCCCTGCAAAGCCTCGCCCATGGCTTTAGCGCCAGTGAAGGACTGATCTTAAAGCGCCGCAATATTACCCGTCTCAAGCGCCGCGACAAGGAGCTCTTCCCGGCCGAAGTGGTGATCACCCAAACCACCGATAGCCTCAGCCGAAACTGTGAATACGCCCTGCATATTCGCGATATCACTCAGCAAATAAAATTGCAGAACCGCCTTAAATCCCTCGCCTATAGCGACCCATTGACCGGCCTCTACAACCGCACCTACTTTATGAATAACCTGGAAAAGCGCATTCGCTTTCACCAGCAAACCGCCGGTAGCGTGGTTTTATTGTTTCTCGACCTTGATCAGTTCAAAAAGATCAACGACACCATGGGCCACAAGGTTGGCGACGAGCTATTGTGCGAAATTGCCGAGCGGCTGAGCACCGTCACTCGCGACGTCGACCTCGTCGCGCGCTGGGGCGGGGACGAATTTGTCATCGTTATGTCCGGGGCTCTCAGCAGTAATTCGGGTGTCACCAAGGCCCAGGATATTCTGCAAATCATGCGCCAGCCCGTCGATCTCGGGAAGCAGCAACTCACCGTGCTGAGCAGCATTGGCATTGCGCTCTCAGAAAATGGCCAAATCGATGCCGAGCACCTGCTACAACACGCCGACCTGGCCATGTACAAGGCCAAGCAGAGCGGCCGCAACACCTTCCGCGTGTTCACCGAAGATATGGAGCAAACGGTGCGCCAGCGCTTCAAGCTGGAAGTTGCGCTGCCCGATGCCATTGCCAAAAACCAATTCTTCCTGCACTACCAGCCCAAGGCCGACTGCCACTCCAATGAGGTCATTGGTTTTGAGGCCCTCCTGCGCTGGCAGCACCCCGAGTACGGGCTTATCCCACCGGGGGATTTCATCCCCATTATCGACGAAGACAACTTGGTGATCGCCATTGGCGAGTGGGTACTCAATGAGGTGTGCCGACAGCTCGCCGAATGGCGACAACAGGGTTTGCCCCTACTTCCCGTCGCAGTGAATATTTCCGGCCACCATCTGCACTCACCCTCGCTACTGCCCTGCGTCAAACAAACCCTTAAGGCTCACGGCATAGAGCAGCGACTGATCGAGCTGGAGATCACCGAGGGCGTACTAACCAGTAATACCGAGCACAGCATTGCGGTGATGGCTGCCTTAAAGACCCTGGGCATTAAACTCTCGGTAGACGACTTTGGCACCGGCTATTCCTCACTCAGTTATCTGAAGAATTTCCCCATCGACATTCTCAAAATCGATCGCACCTTTGTCCGTGACTCCGCCATTAATATTGAGGACGGCGCGATCTGTAAAGCCATCATCACCCTCGCCAAAAACCTCGATTTGAAAATTATTGCCGAGGGTGTGGAAACACAGGCGCAGCTC
The DNA here is from genome assembly GCA_002162825.1 of Gammaproteobacteria bacterium 54_18_T64. Taxonomy (GTDB): domain Bacteria; phylum Pseudomonadota; class Gammaproteobacteria; order Pseudomonadales; family Porticoccaceae; genus Reddybacter. Next base: position 30,054 of record MAAU01000056.1, on the reverse strand, counting down.
GACTTCCTCAAGCAACACGACTGTCACAGCTATCAAGGGTATTTGTTTAGCCGCCCCCTGCCCGCCGAAGCCATCCCCGCCGTATTGAACCAGGGCGGGGACCAGCCGAGCCCTGTCGAAAACTGACTGCCGGCACCGAATGACTACTCATCAATGAACAGCAAGCTTTGAAAACAAAAACCAGCCAGCGCACCGAAGCCATCGTCAACGACCCCATCGGCCCCACCTTATTGCGGCTCACGGTGCCGATGATTGGTGGCATTATCGCCCTTATGGCAGTGGGCATTGTCGACGCCTATTTTGTCGGCCAGCTGGGCACCGCCCCCCTCGCAGCTCTCGGTTTTGTGCTACCGATCACCCATGGGGTCAACAGCATCGGCCTCGGACTAGGCATGGCGACGTCGGTACTGGTGTCGCGCTATCTCGGCGAGGATCGCTTTGATCGCGCCGCACGGCAAATTACCGATGGTCGCATACTCATGACCTTAATTGGTATTGGTCTATTACTCGGCCTCTATCTCGGCCAACGCGGCCTGCTGCGCTTATTGGGCGCTAGCGACGATGTGCTCGCCGAAGCTCTGCGTTTTATGGCACTGTGGATACCCATCATCCCCCTGCTGCTGCTCACGCTGACCGGCAACACCATCCTCAGGGCCATCGGCTGCCCCGGTAAGTCGGCCTTTTTGTTGGCCCTGCTGGCCATTATTAACGCCTGTCTCGACCCCCTGCTGATCTTTGGTTTCGGCCCCCTGCCCGGGCTCGGCATTGGTGGCGCCGCCCTGGCAACCGCCATCGCCTGGATCATCACCTTTCTGGTCTCCCACTATGTTCTCAGTGTTCAGGAGCAATTGATCATCAGGGGCAAACACCAGCTAGAGGTTCTACGCAGCAACTGGGCCGAACTACTGAGTATTGGTATCCCCGCCATTTTTGCCAATTTGATGACCCCACTGGCCGCCGCCATACTCACCGCCATGGTGGCCCGCTTTGGCACCACCGCCGTGGCCGGCTTTGGCGTCAGCACACGTATTGAATCCCTCTGTCTACTCATCGCCTTTGCCCTGTCCTCGACCCTGCCGATGTTTATTGGCCAGAACATCGGCGCCGGCAAACCCGAGCGGGCACGCGTGGCTCTGTTCGGCGCCATTCGCTTCACCATCCTTTTCCAGCTGGCGATGTGGCTGCTTGTCGCTTTCTACAGTCACGCAATCGGCTCCGCTTTTAGCACCAACCCCGAGGTGGTCGACATCATCGGCAGTTACCTGTGGATAGTGCCGGCCAGTTATGGCGCTCATGCGGTCACCATCCTGGTGATGGTCTCGCTCAATGCCCTTAAACGCCCCAAGGCCGCCCTCCTCACCGCCATAGTAAGGCTGTTGCTACTGAACATCCCCTGTGCCTACATCGGCGGCCAACTCTATGATGTTAACGGCCTGTTCTATGGCTTTGCCCTGGGCAATATCCTCTCGGCCCTCGTCGCCTGGAAAGTCATCAAGAAGGTCTGGGCCGAGCAGATTGGAGAAAACAGCCAAACACAATAAGTCTGCTTTTCTCAAAGCAGCCAGCGGCCCATAATGCGCGTCTGGGCTCTCGAACGGCCTCTACCCACCAACAACACTATGGCAATTTATGAATCGTTCAGAACAGTTATTTACCGAGGCCCAGCGCCACATCCCCGGCGGTGTTAACTCCCCGGTGCGGGCCTTTAAGGCAGTTGGTGGCAGCCCAGTATTTTTCGATCACGCCAGTGGCGCCTATCTCTACGATGCCGATGACCAGCGCTACATCGATTATGTGCAATCCTGGGGGCCAATGATTCTCGGCCACGGCCACCCCGCGGTGCTCGACAGTATTCGCCTGCAGCTCGACAAGGGCCTCAGCTTTGGCGCCCCCACCGAACTGGAAACCAAGCTCGCCGACAAACTCTGCAACCACATACCCGGGCTCGACATGGTCCGCATGGTCAATTCCGGCACCGAGGCCACGATGAGCGCCATCCGCCTGGCGCGGGGCTATACCGGCCGAGATAAAATCATCAAGTTCGAAGGTTGCTACCACGGCCATTCCGACTCACTGCTGGTCAAGGCTGGCTCCGGTGCCTTGACCCTCGGTGTGCCGAGCTCACCCGGTGTTCCCGCCGCACTGGCCGACCACACTATTACCCTGCCCTACAATGACCCCGCGGCCGTAGAGGCGGCCTTTGCCGAAATTGGCGATCAGGTAGCGGCACTGATCGTCGAACCCGTGGCGGGTAATATGAGCTGTATCCCGCCCCTTCCCGGCTTTCTGGAAACCTTGCGCAGCGAGTGCACACGCCACGGCAGCGTGCTGATTATTGACGAGGTGATGACCGGCTTTCGTGTCGGCCCCAAAGGGGCCATTGGTCACTACGGTATCGACGCCGATTTAATCGCCCTTGGCAAGGTCATCGGCGGCGGTATGCCGGTCGGCGCCTTCGGCGGCAAGCGTGAAATCATGGAGCAAATCGCCCCCCTCGGGCCGGTGTATCAGGCGGGCACACTGTCGGGTAATCCGGTGGCCATGGCCGCCGGTCTCGCCACGCTCGAGCTACTCGCTGAAGAAAGCTTTTATCCACCCTTATTCGCCAGGGCCGAACAACTGGTTGCCGGTCTAAAAGACGCGGCGACAGCGGCGGGCATTCCCTTTACCACTAATCACATCGGCACCATGTTCGGTGTGTTTTTTACCGAGGAGAGCAACGTCAGTAACTACCAGCAGGTTATGGCCTGCGATACCGAGCGCTTTAATCGCTTCTTTCACGGTATGTTGCAGGAGGGGGTCTACCTGGCACCGGCGGCCTACGAGGCGGGCTTTATATCGGCGGCGCTAACGGAGCAGGATATCGAGCAGACACTGGCCAGTGCTAGAAAGGTCATGGCCACACTCGGCTAAACCCGTGCCAAGAGGCTGTGCAGCTAAGCTCTGCGGCCTCGTCCCAACAACACCAACACAAAGAAGAGGCTAGCGCTGACCACAATGGAGGGGCCAACCGGGGTATTGAGCCACCACGATGAGGCCAGCCCGGCGCACACCGCCAGCATTGCCACCACACTGGCCAACAGCGCCATTTGCTCCGGCGTTTTGGCAAAGTGACGGGCACTGGCGGCGGGAATTATCAACAGTGCCGTAATCAGCAATACGCCGACCACTTTCATCGAAATCGCCACCACTAGCGCCAACAGTAACTTCAGTGCGGCCTTGACGATATCGACCGCCACACCCTCGACTCGCGCCAGATCTTCGTGCACGGTGATGGCCAGCAACGCAGGCCAGAGTCGCCAGAGGGCCATCAACACAGAGGCCGCCATCAGCCAAACGACGGCGACCTCCGCCGCTGTCACGGTGAGGATGTCGCCAAATAGCAGCGCCTCCATATCGGTGCGGGCACCGGGAATCAGCGTTAGCGCCACCAAACCCAGGGCCAGCGAGCCGTGGGACAAAATGCCCAACACCGTATCCGTCGCCAGTAGGCGCTGTCGTTCAAAGACGATAAGCAGGCCCGCAATCAAGAGGCAGACAACGACGACCGCGACGGAGTGACTCCACGAAAACCACAAGCCCAGAGCAATGCCCAACAGCGAACCATGGGCGAGGGTATCGCCAAAATAGGCCATGCGCTGCCACACGACTAGCGAGCCCATCGGCCCGGCAACGATGGCCACACCCAGACCCGCTAACAAGGCCAGATAGAGAAAGTCATACATCGGATTGACGCCCCCCTCTTGAAGCGTGCTGGGTCGGTTCGTGGTCACAAGAGGCGCTAACCACCTCGCTGTGCAGATCGTGTTCATGATCGTGGTGGTGGGTATAGAGCGCTGTTTTGGCACCAAACAGGGCGACAAACTCAGGGTCAACCGAGACCTGCTGAGGAGTGCCGTGACAGCAGATATGCTGATTCAGGCACACCACCTCATCGGTCGCCGCCATCACCAGGTGCAGGTCATGGGAGACCATCAAAATCCCACAATTGAGCTCATCACGCAATTCACCAATCAATTGATAGAGCGCCTCCTGTCCGGTGACATCCACCCCCTGCACCGGTTCATCCAGCACCAGGAGATTAGGCTTACGCAGCAATGCTCGCGCCAACAACATGCGCTGCATTTCGCCGCCAGAGAGACCACTAACGGGCTGTTTTATTAGGTGGGCAATGCCGACTCTATCTAGGGCGGCCAGACACGCCGGCGTATCGGCATTGGCAAACTGTAAAAAGCGCTCAACCTGCAGCGGCAACGTAGGGTCAATGTGTAGCTTTTGCGGCATATAACCCACCCGCAGCCGCGGTGAACGCAGCACACGGCCGCTATCGGGCTGCAGCAGACCGAGGACAATTTTCACCAGGGTCGTTTTACCCGCCCCATTGGGGCCGATCAATGTGACAATACGACCGGGGAGCAAACTCAAATTTACCGCCTGTAACACGGCTCTATCTGCAAAGGCCTTACCCGCCCCTTGCAACTCAATCAGCGCTGTCATTTACTCGCTCGCCTCTTGTTGCCCGCTCACTATAGGGCCCTCTGCCCGTACTTTTTCACGGCAGGGCGTACACAGGCCGAGGATTTCAACGGTTTGACTCTCTACGAAAAAACCCGCGCGCTCGGCCGTCGAGACAATGGCTTTATTGACACTCTCCGCACTGCATTCGGCGACACTGCCACACTCACGACAGAGCAGAAAATAATCGCTGTGCACGCTATCGGGAAAAGGACAGCCAATATAGGCATTCAAAGTCGCGAGACGATGGATCAAACCCAACTCGAGCAGAAAATCGAGGGCGCGATACACCGTTGGCGGCAAGATGCGTTTACCGCCCGCCGCCGACAATTGCTCAATAATTTTATAGGCGCCGAGGGGGCGGTGGCTCTGCCACAGCAAGTGCAGCACCGACTCTCGCATGGGGGTGAGACGTGCCTTGCGCGCACGGCAGCGATTTTTCGCCTGCGCCAACGCCGCCTTTAAACAGCGGTGGTGGTCATGCTGCTGATAGGCAGTGGTAGAATTACTGATCATTGCGCCGAAGTCCTTTGCCAAACCCTGTGTAATTATTGTTATATTATTACACTTATCAGCTTATGCTATAACATAACAAAAGACGAAACCACTACCGTGAAACTATTACTTCTATTCTCAAGCCTACTTCTTTGCACCCAGCTCATGGCAAAACCCCTCGTGGTCACCACTATCCGCCCCATGACCATGCTGGTCGAAGCCATTGCCGGCGACAGTGTCGAGATCCGCCAATTACTGCCCGATAGCGAGGTACCCCATCATTATTCACTGCGTATTTCCGACCGAGCACTGCTCGCCGAGGCCGACTTATTACTGTGGGTTGGCCCGGAGCTAGAGAGCTTTTTGAGTAAAAGTCTTACCGCCCTGCGCCCCGAAAAAGTCATTACTGCCGCAGCCCTGCCCGACATTCGCTGGCTCAGCCCCGGTATCGAAGGTCAAGCAACCCACAGCGACCCACATATTTGGATGAATCCAGAGAACGCTCGTGTCATCGCCAGCGAAGTTGGCAACTGGCTTGCCGCTCACTACCCTGGCCAGCGTGGGCAACTGCTCGACGCTCAACAGCGCTTCAACCAACAACTCAAGGCCGTGACGGCCAATGCCGCCGCCCAGCTTGAGACAGTGCGGCAAGAGAATTTCATCGTCGATCACGATGCCTTTGGCCACTTTGCCAAGGCTTTTGGCCTACATCAGTCGGGCGCGCTGAAAAGCAATGTCGGGCTCAGTAGCGGTGCTCGCGACTTCCACCGGCTATTAAATCAAAATGACGTGCGCTGTATTATTGCCGAGCCCCGGCACAACCATGGCAGGGTTACACAACTCGCCACCAAGCTGGATGCGAAAGTCGCCATTATTGACCCACTGGGGGCGGGTATCGCTCTGAACAATACAGCCTATACGCAACTGATCGGCACCATTGCCGAAAAGATCTCCGCCTGCCTGTCGCCGGCCTCAACTGTCGCCAGACCGACCGAGGGCTAGTTGCCAGTCCCTATTCCCTCACCCCTGGAATGGCAACAACCCCGAGCAAACGATGCTGTAACTTTTGCCGATATTCCCCCGGGTCTTTAGCTTCACGACGGGTTAAGTCAGAGGCACCCAAATGCCGCGTGATCAGACGCGACATCCAAAATAGTGCCGCCGCAAAGCACAGTACATCCTGCCAGTTTTGACGCTCCCCCAGGGTCAATGGCCGCTGCCGCTGATAGGCATCGAGCAGCGCCACAACCAGTACCGGGTCAAGCTCACCGCATTTGTCACTGGCCCAATCGTTCACCGCGATAGCCACATCCAGTAGTAGGTAGTCGCTGCAGGCACTATTAAAATCGATCACTGCTTTCAGCTCCCCAGCCACAAACAGGGTGTTATCTCTAAACAGGTCGGCGTGAATGGGGCCAACGGGCAGATCGGCACCGCCCTCGCAGAGGCTGCGATATCGGGCTATTTGCGCCTCTAATAAAGCCCGATCACCCACCGATAATTGCGCTGCCCCGGGGAGTGTGTCTATGAGGGTATCTAGCGTTACCTTAGCCCAGGGCAAACCCTGCAGGTTATTATGACTCAGCGAAAAACTGTCGCCCGCCACATGCATTGCGCCGAGGAAGTCACCAATCGCCCGACAATGAGCCGCCGTTACCTGTAGGGGGTGAGCGCCATCAATACGCCGGCAAATTAAGGTCGGCTTGCCCGACAGACGATGCAGGGCCCTACCCCCTGCATCGGTGAACAATTCCGGTACTGGCAAGCCGGCGCGCTGTAGCTGTTGCGCCAGGGCTGTAGAAAATTCGGCCTGCTGCCGATTCCCCGCCTCAAGCAGGGTCAAAACCAGACGAGAGGAGGGGCCACCAGTCGCTGCCGGGTCTGACCCCACCTCAAGAAAATAGGTTGAGTTCTCGACCCCGTCCGCCACCTCTGTGGTGGACAGCAAGCGACCCAGACCGAGACTAGTCAATAAAGACTGCAACTCGATGGGATCAACTCGGGTAAATACAGCCATTACTCTCCTCCGGCCGGTAAAATGGTCAATAGAAGCGATCCGAATGTCGCCCTTTAAAGATAGTGTATCCTAGCCCGCCTCAGCCACCACCATCAACAAAAGCTATCTCATGAGCACTTCTGCCCCCGCTACGCCCCCCCTCGTACTCGTCGACGGCTCGTCCTATTTGTACCGCGCCTTCCACGCCCTGCCTCCGCTGACCAATTCAAAAGGCCAGTCGACAGGTGCCGTAAAGGGTGTCACCTCGATGCTGCGGCGCCTGCAAAAGGACTATCCTGATAGCCCCATCACCGTGGTCTTCGACGCCAAGGGTAAAACCTTTCGCGATGAACTCTACGCCGAATATAAATCCCACCGACCACCGATGCCCGACGAGTTGCGCGAGCAGATTCAACCCATCCACGACATTGTTTCCGCCATGGGCCTACCACTGTTAATCATTCCGGGCGTGGAAGCGGACGATGTCATCGGTACTTTGGCACAACAGGCCACCGAGCTCGCCCTACCGGTAATTATTTCCACCGGCGACAAAGATATGGCCCAACTGGTCAACGAACACATAACCCTGGTTAACACCATGACGGCGACCGTGCTCGATCCGCAAGGTGTGGAGGAAAAATTTGGTGTCCCTCCGGCGCTGATTATTGATTATCTCGCCCTGGTCGGCGACAAAGCCGACAACATCCCCGGTGTTCCCGGTGTTGGCGAAAAAACAGCACTGGCCATTTTACAGGGCCTGGGCGATATGGATGCCATTTATAGCGATCTTGAAAAAGTCCGAAGCCTGGAATTTCGCGGCGCAAAAAAAATGCCGGAAAAACTCGCCGAGCACAAAGAACAGGGCTATTTATCGCGACTACTCGCCACCATCAAGCTCGACGTGCCGTTGGATGTTACTGCCGATCAGCTCGCCAATAGCCCCGAAGATCAAACTCAACTCCTCGCCCTATTTAAAGAAGCCGAATTTAAAAGCTGGGTCGAAGACTTACTCGACAGCCAAAATACAGCGCCAAGCGACGATGCTCCGGCACCGGCCAGTAAAGTAGAACGCCACTACAGCACCATTTTGACCCAGGTCGATTTCGACCTCTGGCTGCAACGCCTGGAACAAGCCGAGCTCTTTGCCTTCGACACCGAGACCACCAGCCTAAATTATATGCAGGCACAGCTGGTCGGTGTATCGTTCGCCATTAGCCCCCATGAGGCAGCCTACCTGCCCTTCGCCCACGATTACCTCGGCGTACCCAGCCAGCTCGAGCGCTCCGCAGTGCTCGCTCAACTCAAGCCACTATTGGAAAACCCCGAACTCGCCAAGGTCGGGCAAAACCTTAAATACGATATGAGCGTGTTGGCACGCTACGACATTAGCCTGCGCGGCATCGCCTACGACACCATGCTCGAATCTTACGTACTGAACTCCACCGGCTCGCGCCACGATATGGACACCCTCGCCCTGACTCACCTCGGCGAGAGCACCATCCACTTTGAGGATATTGCCGGTAAGGGCAAGGGGCAGCTCACCTTTAACCAAATTGCCATCGAAGAGGCCGGACCCTATGCGGCGGAAGATGCCGATATCACCCTGCGTCTGCATCAAAATTTGTGGCCCCGCTTGAGCGACGCTGCAAGCCTGGCCAGCGTGCTTAGCGATATAGAAATTCCGTTGGTTCCCGTGCTATCACGTATCGAGCGCAATGGCGCATTAATAGATGCCCATCAGTTAAATCAACAAAGCCAGGAACTGGGACAGCGCATCGACGAACTGGAACTACAGGCACACGAAGTAGCGGGTAAGGCCTTTAACCTCGCCTCTCCGAAACAACTGGGCGAAATCCTTTTTAACGAACTGGGTTTGCCGGTGGTGAAGAAAACCCCCAAGGGAGCACCATCGACGGCGGAGGCTGTACTGGTGGAGCTCGCCCTCGACTATCCACTGCCAAAGATCATTCTCGAACACCGTAGCCTGAGCAAACTGAAGTCCACCTATACCGACAAATTACCAACCATGATTGACCCCGAGACCGGGCGCATTCACACCTCCTACCATCAGGCCGTGACTGCAACGGGGCGACTATCCTCCTCCGACCCCAACCTGCAAAACATTCCCGTGCGCAGTGAAGAGGGGCGGCGTATTCGTCAGGCCTTTATTGCCCCCAAAGGCTACACACTGGTAGCGGCGGATTACTCGCAGATTGAGCTGCGCATTATGGCTCACCTGTCTGCTGATGAAGGTTTACTGGATGCCTTTACCCACGGCCTCGACGTCCACCGAGCCACCGCCGCCGAAGTCTTTGGCGTTGAATTAGATACTGTTAGCAGCGAACAGCGGCGCAATGCCAAGGCCATCAACTTCGGTCTTATCTATGGCATGTCGGCCTTTGGTCTTGGCCGGCAATTGAATATTGGCCGCAATCGGGCTCAGGAATACATCGACCTCTATTTCGAGCGCTATCCCGGTGTCAAGCAATACATGGAAACCATCAAATCCAGTGCCGCCGAAAAAGGCTACGTCGAAACCCTGTTTGGCCGCCGCCTCTATCTACCACAAATCAATGCTCGTAACGGCATGCAACGCCAAGCTGCGGAGCGCACGGCCATTAACGCACCGATGCAGGGCACGGCCGCCGACATCATCAAAAAAGCCATGATTGCAGTGGATCAGTGGTTACTGGATAAAGGTAAGAACACCGGGGCAAAAATCATCATGCAGGTGCACGATGAACTGGTACTAGAAGTGCCGAATGCAGAACTGGATGACATCACTGCAGGTCTCAAACAGCGTATGGAAGGTGCCGCCGAACTCGCCATCCCCCTAATCGTTGACATTGGTAGCGGTCAAAACTGGGATGAAGCCCATTAATATCAAACAGATCTTAAAAGCCAACCTTGATAGAGAAAGAAGTTACTAAGTTATTTTAATTAGCTATGAACTTTGCTCTCTTCGTCCGGTCTTATTATATGTGAGTGACAAGCTCCTAGCTTTGATCGCGGTCGAGATACCCCTCCCCCCTCCGGGTATCCTCGACTGAACACCTCAACCGGCGCCCTGCGCCGGTTTTTTTTGCCCGTCGTTTTAAACCCCTCATGAGCCAAGGGCTCAAGCCAACACTACCTCAATACAAAGCCCGGTAGAGCTATGCCTCTTCTGACGGCTCCACTAGCCACGAGCGCAGAACGGTCTCAAGCTCTTCGATGCCACTACGCTTAAGTGACGAAAACATTTGCGCCGAGACCAGTTCATCCAGGCCCTCTTCCTGTACCGCCTTGCGAACCTGTAGCAAGGTACTCTTGGCCGGCCCTTTTTTCATCTTGTCGGCCTTGGTAAGCAGCAAGTGTACGGGCATGCCGCAATTCGCAGACCAGTCCAACATTTGCCAGTCGTATTCCTGCAAAGGGTGGCGGATATCCATCAGCAAAATCAAGCCCTTCAGAGATTGCCTACATTGTAGGTACTCCGCGAGGTTCCTATCCCAGCGAGCCTTCATGGCTTTTGGCACCTTGGCATAACCGTAGCCAGGTAAATCCACCAAACGTTTATCGTCGGTCAGTGAAAAGAGGTTAATCAACTGGGTGCGGCCCGGTGTTTTACTGATGCGCGCCAACTTACCCTGACGCGTCAAGGTATTGATCGCACTGGACTTGCCGGCATTGGAACGACCGGCAAAAGCGACTTCTACACCAACGTCCGAAGGGCATTCATTTAAGGTTGGGGCACTTTGCAAAAAGGCCGCCTGGGTAAAGCTCAAGGGAGTACTCATAGGCGCGCAGTATAACGCTTAATTTTCAGTCATAGGTTGGTATATAATGCCGCGCTAAGATAACGGTGCAATTACTGCCGACTATCACTGACTGCCAATCATTTATTGCCAACCACCTGCCTACGGAATATCAGATGAAAACATGCTTGCAAGCGCTGATAATAATTACCGCCTCATTTTCCCTCATCCAAACCACTTTCGCCGAGGGTGATGCGAACGCAGGCAAAGATAAAGCCGCGGCCTGCGCCGGCTGTCATGGCACTGACGGCAACAGCTACCCAGGCATGGGCAAATTCCCAAAACTGGCGGGCCTGGGTGAGAAATACCTCAACAAGCAAATCAGCGATATAAAAAGCGGGCAGCGAAGTGTTGTCGCCATGACGGGCATGCTCGACGCACTCAGCGCGCAAGACATTGCCGACATCGCCGCCCACTACAACGACCAAACCCGTACCCTCGACGGCTCAGAAGACAATGCCAAAACCCTAGAGCGCGGTGAAAACCTCTATCGCGCCGGCAATTTGGAAACTTCTGTTCCCGCCTGTACCGGCTGCCACTCCCCCTCTGGTAGCGGCAATAGCCCCGCCGGCTACCCCGCTCTCGGTGGGCAGTCTGCCGAGTATATCGCCAGCCAACTGCGCGCCTTCCGCACCGCCGCCCACGACAGCGAAGACCCCACCGGGCGTAGTAACGACGAAGGCAGGGTCATGCGCGGTGTCGCCGCTCACATGAGCGAGCAAGAAATTGTCGCGGTCGCCAATTACATCGCGGGGCTGCACCAGTAAAGCCGAGTACTGAAAAATAAAAAAGGTGGCTTCGGCCACCTTTTTTATTGCCCGGACCATTCCCAACACCCTATAACGACAAATAACACACGACGCCATGCTATTTCTTGCGCCTCGGTCGGGAACCTGAATAATAGAGGCGGTCTATATACTGGCATCACCTCCATCCACATTAGCGAGAATCTGTTCTATGACTTATCGACTCAAGCACCTGGCGACGTTTTGCCTACTACTGCCTCTGGCTTTTATTGCCAACATCGCGGCTGCCGCCCAGTACACGGCGGGCACTCACTACGAAGTCCTCGATACCCCGGTGCGCACCAGCGACCCCAAGCGTATCGAAGTCGCAGAGGTATTTTGGTACGGCTGCAGCCACTGCTTTAGCTTTGAGCCCATGGTCAGCACCTGGGCCAAGCAACAGCCAGAGGATGTTAACTTTGTTCACAGCCCCGCGATTTGGCACAAAAACATGGAGCTACACGCTCGCGCCTACTACACCGCCAAGGCCCTCAAGGTATTAGGGCCTGTACACCTGGCCATTTTTGAAGCCATGAACCTAAAGAAAGACAAATTGGCCAGCAAAGAGGCTATCGCTAAAATCTTTGTGGCCCAGGGCGTCGATCTCGACAAGTTCAATAAAACCTTCGATTCCTTCGGCGTGGTCAGCGCCACCAAGCAAGCCGATGCCCGCCAGCGTAGTTATGGGGTAAAAGGTACACCCGAGATGGTAGTGAATGGGAGATACCGGCTCAGTGCAAAAATGGCTGGGGGGCAGGGACAAATGCTGGAGGTGGCCGATTATTTAATCGCAATAGAGCGCAAGCACAAAAACGCCGGGAGTTAAAACAATCGTTATAAAAAAGCCGACTACCTTAAATAGTCGGCTTTCTTTTTTTTATATATTACAGTGCTCAATTCACTAGACTCGCACTTCATAAGTCTAGATATTCAGCTAATTCTTCCAGCAATCCGCATAGGTTCCACCCTTGAGCCCCCTAGGGTTGGCAGCACTCACTGTTAATGTCATCGTTGCACAGTGGCTATCCGAAGCCTGGCCACCCGTAGCCGTTGCGGTTAGGGTGTAAGCAACTGCGGTGTTACCGGCAACCGCCACGGTATAATGACCATCCGTGGAGGCCGCACTACCGCCTATTTGCACGAGAGTGCCGTAAGTGGTGTTATTTGCACGATACTTCTCTTGCAAATTTTGCAGTGTCAGTACCGCATCCACCGCATCGGCGCGACGTGCGGCGCGAATTGAGTCGAGGTAGCTGGGATAGGCCACAGCCGCCAAAATTGCCACAATCGCTATCACTATCATCAACTCGATAAGAGTAAAGCCCTGGTTCCGCTTACAGCACTTTACTTGCCGACTAACACTCTCTGTCTTCATAACTATCAACACCACTTTCATTCCTTGTTACTTTTTTCGAGACCTAATCTAATTACAGGCACCGTTATTGGTCATCACCACAACGGCCAACTCTAAGGACGTCGTATCCTTATCGATACTTATCGCTATGGAATCACCTGGAGTACAAACCACATCATTCCCCGCTTCATCATAGGTAAGGGTGCCAGACCAAGTGTCGTCAATAGGCACAGTATCTATGCGGCAACGATACAACGATCCGCCCTCGGCAACGACGACATAACTCTCCGTATCCGCATCATATTCAACGATATCGCACGATTTGCCACCATCGGGGCCACCACTAATGCCGACACCATCCAGGCCATCATCGTAAAAAATAATATCACCGTAAAAAACGATGCTGTAGGTCACTATGGCCGGATCATCGGGGTCGAGCACCCCACCGTCTACGTCGTACAGGGTCACAATCACCGTGTCGCCGGGGCCACCGCCGCCACCACCCCCTTCAATGAGGTTACCATCGGAGTCACCAAAGCCTTCAGTAGGGTCACCGCCAACACTGATTGCAAGTGCTAGGTTCGCAGCCCCATCGACCGGCTCATTTCGCCAGATAATCGACGACAAAACAACCGCTTGAGCGCTACCATCCCTGTCCGTCCATGAGACCGTCACATCGACCTGGCGCGGGTTATCACGGCCACCCACCTCATAGGCTTCAACCCGATCCCAGGCCAGGTTGAAGGCTGCCGCATAGTCAACGCCTGCCTGGTCACCCAGACCGTTACCATCGACCACAATGGTATTGAATTCAGCGATGCTCTGAAAATTTCGCAGTTCCTCCAGCTTCAGCTCCGCAAGCGCCGTGGCCTGTGCCCGCACCTTGGCCTCGGCCGTCACCGACAGGGTGGTACTGTGAAAGCGAAAAGCGGCCAACAAACCACCGGCCAAGACCACAAAGGCAATCAGTGCCTCCAACAAGGTAAAACCCCTTTCACGCCTTGGGCCTTGTCTGGTAAACCCGCTATTTGATTTCCTCATTACAGCCTCTCCTTAAAAGTCACGCCAGGAACCCGGTAATACAGAAATGATAGAAATTGAAGTATCAGTTCCGTCGGCATTAGAATAATCGACCCCAATCAACTCAACATTTGCGTTGAGCTGATTCAAGTCACCCTCAAACGCCATGGTGCCAAAAATTTTCGCATTGCCCGGCCCCGGGTTCGCGCAACCACCATCGGGGGCGGCGTAATAAACCGTGCCATAAATAATAGCCCCGCCGTTAATCGCGGGGCACTCCGCCTCTTCGGCAAAATAGAGTATGACGGGGTTACTTAGAGAGCCCAGGTCGGTACTCCAGGGGCTAGTGCTTGTAATAAAATACACATCGTCCGAGACCGCAGCCGCGTCTTGCAGTGTCGCTTCACTGTAGCCTGCAAACATCGACGTAAATAGATCCAGATTAGGGTCATCACTGAGAGGCTCCCCGACAACCCCGTCGTTATCAACGGTAAAGTGGCCCGGATCCAAACACGAAGTATCTGCGGTAGAGCCCGTTATTGTTGCTATAGCCACCCCACCATTACCCAGGGGTCTAACATCCGGGGTGCCAGTCACCGCGCCTGCGGGTATACAATCCTCGACGATCAATGGCGGCCCATTAAACAGAGAGGGAGTCCCTAGATTTGCCCTCATGACTCGCACACTGACCGTTTTGTTGACATGCGTTTCTGCAACCCCGACAACCGGCGCCGTTATCTCAATCACGGCCGGTTGCTCGCCTTCGGCCGTTAGCAGGGTATAAGTGATCGCCGGAGTAAAAGCGTCGATACCCTGAGCCAGCGTTGTAACCGAGCCATCGCCATAGGGATCATAGCTTGCCACTGCAGTCCCACCGGCATCCGTAGTATCCCAGGCAGGCGTTGCTGTATTCATGGTATCGGCATCGATCTTATCGTTATACAAGCGCATCAACTCGTAAATACCGTATTCCAGGGCACCATTTGCGGCCGCGTAGACCTCCTTGTTGCGCAGGTCGATACCACTTCTTTTTTGCTCTTCTATGGCCGATTTATTTACCACCAATGAGCTTAGGCTGGCGATCACCACCAAGATCAAGGTGATAATTAGCGCGATGGCTCCTCGTTGCTTACTACCCAGCTGAGTATTCATAGTCATTTTCCTAACCTTATCTATTACCACTCGCCGCTAGGGCATGGTGTAGTAGTGGTCGTTTTTAACCTTGATGTCGTCTCGCAATCGAACCGTAAAGTCGGAGTCTGCCGCCAGACTGCCCTCCAGCACGACATTAATTTTGCGGCGCGCTAAACAGACCTCACCCGATTCACAAATACCATCATCATTGCCAACACCATCGTCTAGCTCCGTAATGGTAGAGCCCGGATCCAGTTCAAACGTTAAAACTTCTATATTTACTTCGTCATCAGTAACCGCTTGCCAGCCGGCACCACCCGCACAGGTAGCATCCAGAGTGTCTCTCTCAATCTCAGTGCCATTGAGCCGGAAAGCGAAGATTTCATCGGGATCCTGCACAAAGTCTCGATCACGGTCATAGCTATAACTAATACAATCGCACTCATTGGCACCATCACCATCACCGTCGGCACAAGTACCACCGAGGCTAACCGTGCCAAAAACGCCCATTTCAGCGAGCTTTAAATGACTTATCTCGGTTGCCACGCCTGTCTCCCAGGCATCGACATAGCCAGCTCGCTGGAGATCTCGGCGTATGACACCGAGATTAGTGCGTAGCTGCTCGGTAAGCCTGACCATGCGAACATTTTCCAGGCCGGAGAAACTGATTTTGGCGAAAACCGTCAGTGCACCGGCCACAATCAAGCTTCCCACAGCCAGGCCTATCAATAGCTCGGCTAAACCAATACCTCTCGCTCGACCCCGCAGGGGGTTTTGAGGTTTCACTATTATGGACATGCGCTATACCCCATGGTCGACTGACTGCTGGCTGGAGCACAAATTATCACTCGCCCCATTCCGCTGACAATGACGTCCAAATCCCAATCAGCGGCAGAAAGACTTACCCTGCCTGTTCCTGCCGAGCCTTCTACATTGTCAAAGGTCGTACCAACACCTGCAAAGGTCTCGGCAATAGTCACGCCAGAAAAATCACCGCCATCAACCACTTGCAACACATCCGTACCAGCAATGGGTACAACACAACTATCTGCCGCAGTACAATTACAGCCGGCCGCAGCTGCATAGCCTACACACCATGAGCCCGTATTCACCGCAACTGACATATCGGCACTGCGTATGACACCCTCTGCCCGCGCCTTGGTGACAAGGCTATAAACCTCTTCCGCTGCACGTTTGAGACGATTTTTTTCAAAGAATTCATTAAACGAGGGCACGGCTAGAGACAAGACGATGGCAATAATCGCAATCACGATCATCATCTCTATTAAGGTAAAGCCCTGTTGGCCTGAAGCCATTTTATTGTGCATTTGCTCTATTCACCGGTTAATTCCCTTGCACGGTAGCAACTCTGCCATCCTTAAACATTGATAGTGTTCGCAAGTCATCCACATTCAAGTGGCGGGAAAAATAGATGGGGAAACCGAGTATAGCGCCGACGGGCAGGCCCAATTGACCCACCTATCGCCACGAAAAACCGCTTATCTCCAACCGTGATCGCAACGGGGATGAACGGCAGAAAAAGGGGAGTTAAGCGGCCAAGCGAAGGTGAGCCGGGCTAAAACTTAACTGCCTTGTTTTGCGAACTGGTGCACCCAAACCAAATCATCTTCATTCCAGGTCATACCGGCGTGCATGCTGAGTATCACCTGCTTGTAGACCTCAAGGGCGGGGTAGCCCTCGGCGCGAGCATCGGCATCGCACATATCACCGAGGCGCTGGCGCTCCAGTGAAACCACCTCAAAGGTATCGCCTTCCAATGCAAAGGTGTCACCGGGATAGGCGTATACGCCATCGCGGCGCTGCTGGGTTTTCTGGCCACTGCGCACGGCCGCAACCGACTTGGGATGGCGCACAAGGTTGCCTATTTCACAGGTTTTCTCAGGATAATCACTCATGATTGCTTCTATTCCTCCTATCAATTAAATAAAAAGTTACCAAATAAGTACGTATTTATAAAGATCTAGATCAGGTGGGACTATATTGCTCCGAACCTCTCCATCGTCTTCAACAATAAGACAAGCGAGAGCATTATACCCACCCCCTATGCAACAAGGCTGACGATCAGTAAAATTGCCGCCTTTTCGCGCACGCCGCTGGGCAAACCAGCAATGCTGCTCTCATTTTAAGGAATCGCCATGACGCCCTCCGCAAGTAAGCCCACTGTAAAACCGGCCAACCCGAATTTTTCTTCAGGGCCTTGCAGCAAGCGGCCCGGCTACAAGGTCGAAGCCCTCGATATTTCGACCCTGGGCCGCTCTCACCGCTCCGCCATTGGCAAGAAAGCCCTGGCCCGCGCCTGCGCCGACACTGCGGAATTGCTCGGCCTACCCGAAGGTTACCGACTCGGCGTGGTACCGGCATCGGATACTGGCGCGGTGGAGATGGCCCTGTGGTCACTACTCGGTGCCAAACCGGTCGATATTTTTGCCTGGGAATCCTTCGGTGAGGGCTGGGTTGGCGACATCAACAACCAGCTCAAACTCGATAACGTTAGCGCCCATCGCGCCGACTACGGCTTGTTACCCGACCTGTCCCTTGCCAATCCCGAGCACGACACCGTTTTTACCTGGAATGGCACCACATCGGGCGTCAAGGTTGTCGACGGCGATTGGATTAGCGATGAGCGCACCGGCCTGACTATTTGCGATGCCACCTCCGCTGTTTTCGCCATGGAACTTCCCTGGCACAAGCTCGACGTGGTCACATTTAGCTGGCAGAAAGTACTCGGGGGCGAGGGCGCCCACGGCATGCTAATACTCAGCCCCCGTGCCGTTGAACGCCTCGAAACTTATACCCCGCCCTGGCCAATGCCGAAAATATTCCGCATGACCAAGAAAGGCAAATTGAACGAGGGGATTTTCAGGGGCGAGACCATCAATACGCCCTCTATGCTCTGTGTTGCCGATTATCTCGATGCGCTGGACTGGGTGCGTGCCATTGGCGGTGTCGAGGCAAGCATCGCTCGCTCCGTGGCCAACCTGAAGGTGATTGAAGATTTTGTCGCCGCCAATGACTGGATAGGCTTTCTCGCCCAGGATGAGGCCACGCGCTCCAACACCAGTGTTTGCCTGACCCTCCGCCTCGAAGCCGAGCAGGTAAAAGCCCTCGCTAAACTACTCGACAGCGAAGGCGTCGCCTTTGATATCGGCGCCTACCGCGATGCCCCTGCAGGCCTGCGCATTTGGTGCGGGGCCACCGTTGAACAAAGCGATCTGCAAACTCTGATGCCCTGGCTCACCTGGGCCTATGAACAAATCAGCCAAACTTAATTGATATTCAGCTCGTCGAGCTAAAACAGCACAAAAGCCTCATAAAGGCTCACATAAAGGAACAACTATGCACAAAGTACGCACCTACAATCAAATCTCCAGCAAGGGTCTCGACCGTTTTCCCCGCCAGAGTTATGAAATTGCCAGTGAGTTCGCCCAGCCCGATGCCTTTATGCTGCGCAGCCACAAACTCCATGGTGAGGAAATCCCCGCAAGCCTGCTGGCCATTGCCCGCGCCGGTGCCGGCGTTAACAATATTCCCGTCGCCGACTACTCCACCAAGGGTGTGGTGGTCTTCAATACTCCCGGCGCCAATGCCAATGCGGTAAAAGAACTGGTTGCCGCCAGCTTGCTACTTGGCTCGCGAGACATTATCGGCGGCATCAACTACGCCCAGTCCTTGAGTGATATGAATGATGCCGGCGAGATGTCGAAGCTGCTAGAAAAAGAAAAGAAGCGTTTTGCCGGCAGTGAACTACAGGGCAAAACCCTGGGTGTCGTCGGCCTCGGTGCCATCGGTGCCAATGTCGCCAACATGGCCCTGGAACTGGGCATGAACGTGATCGGCTATGACCCGGCCATCTCCGTGGAAGCCGCCTGGCAGCTATCGAGCACTATCGGCAAAATGGACAACCTGCAAAGTCTCCTGGGCCAGGCAGATTTTATTACCCTCCATGTCCCAGCCATTGAAGCCACCCGGCATATGATTAACGCCGAGACCCTGCGCTGCTTCAAGCCTGGCGCCAAGCTGCTCAACTTCGCCCGTGAAGAAATTGTCGACACCGCCGCTCTCGTTACCGCCCTCGACAAGCAACAGCTCGGGGGCTATATCGCCGACTTCCCCACCCCCGACCTGCTCGGGCGCCCCGATGTGATTTTGACCCCTCACATTGGCGCCAGCACTCAGGAGGCCGAAGAAAACTGTGCGATTATGGCCGCCGACCAGCTCATGGAATTCCTAGAAAACGGTAATATCAAAAATTCAGTCAATTTTCCCCCCATTGCCATGGCCAGAAACGAGGGCCATCGCATCACCTTCAGCAACGACAATGTACCCAAGGTGCTCGGCAACGTGCTGGGCATTCTCGCCGACAGCAACAACAATGTAATCGACCTGGTGAACAAGAGCCGCAACAATATTGCCTACAATATTATCGATGTTGAGCAGCTGCCCAGCGACGAGGTTGTCGCCGCCATTGCCGCCGTAGACGGCGTTATCCGCCTGCGAGTACTGAGCTAAGCCCGCTCCTCGCCCGCCTCAAGCCTGAGGCGGGCAAACTCCTCTTCTATCGATTGCAGGGCATCGCCCACCCAGGCATCCTCCTCTTGCACCAAGGTGTGTAGAGCCTGTACCTGTTTTTCCAGCTCACCGAGCTTAAAGACACCCGCTATACCCAGCAGTTGGTGAATAATTTCTCGCAATTCGACGACATCACGATTCTGATAGGTCTCGACGGCGCTAACCAAAAGCCGGTCAACCTCCTGAAAAAATTCCGCCCGAGGTATCTGCCGTGTAGCGATATCTTGCAAGGGTGCACGGCTTGGCTTTCTATCCAACAAGGTCAACATCAAGTCGATCAAGCGCTTATTATCGAAGGGCTTATGTATCATTTCATTGCGTCCTGGCAGACTCGCCAGTCGCTCGTTGTGCTGCAGTACATCCGCCGTGAGCATCACTGCCGGTGTCGTCGAATTTAAGCCTCCGGACGCCCTGATCGACGCCAGTGCGTCGATGCCATTGAGTTCTGGCATATGTACATCAAAGGCCAGCAGATCGAAATCTACCTGCTCACACCGCACCAGGGCTTCGCGCCCATTCTCAACCGCCTCAAGATCACAACCCGCTTTTTCGAGCAGAGTCGACAATAAAAGGCGGCTGAAATCATTATCCTCCGCCACCAATACTTTCACCTCGGTTAATGGCGCGACCGCCCCGCTACCAACTAGCGAACCGTGCCGCAAGGAGTTGTATACGGTATAAAACTCCGCACTAGACCAGGGCTTGGCGAGATAGCTAATATCCAGGCTATCAACACCCTGAATATTAAAGACAGCATTGCCACGCAAGCCTCGGAGTGGTAAAAATACAAACACAGGCACCGGCGTATATTCCCTTAGCCGCACCAGCATATCGGCCAGTGAGTGCCCTAGATCACTGATCGGCAAGCTAATGATAATGGCCTCGATATCTCTCATCACCAAGCTTTTGATCAGCACCTCAAAATCGTCATACAGGCGTAGATCATCCGTTATCCGCTGTACCGCGTGCCCCAACGACTCCCTTGAAACACTTTCGGGGTCAAACACCGCCAGGGTCGTACTCAAGCGTTCTAGCTGGCGGTGCCCCACTTGCAAGGCCAGAGGTAGACTAACTCGCACACGAGAGCCGACAGACTCCTCGCTGTACAAATCAATCTCGCCACCCATCAAGCTCACCAAATCTTGCACGATGGGCAAACCCAGTCCGGTACCGCCAAAACGACGCGTGATTGTCGTATCGGCCTGGGTAAACGCTTCAAAAATTTTATCCTGCTGGGCCGACGACATACCGATACCCGTGTCTTCGACATCGATGACCAGGCTCACCTTGTCATCGACGACACCACCGTTTGTCAGTCTTACCAGAATATGCCCGCGCTCGGTAAACTTGATGGCATTGGCTACCAAGTTTGACACCACCTGGCGCAAACGCAGTGAATCAGCGTAGAGGAAGATCGGCAAGTCAGGGTCGATGTCGATGATTACCTCGACATTTTTTTCGTAGGCCGAGGGGCCCTGCAGCCGCACCGGGTTTTCCACGCAGGCGACAATATCCAGGGGCTGAACGTCCAGCTCCATAACACCAGATTGCAAGCGTGCATGCTCTAGAATGTCGTCAATCAACAGCAACAACTGCTCGGAAGCCTGCTCAATAATCGCACAATACTGTTGCTCCGAGGCATCCAAACTGGACTGTTCAAGCAAACGCACAAAGCCCTGTATTGAGTTCAAGGGGGTGCGCAACTCGTGACTCATACGCGCCAGAAAATCACTTTTTGCTCGGCTTGCCTCCTCCGCTTTCTGGCGCTCTGACTCCAGTTCCAGGTTTTTCAACTGCAAATTTTCCAGCGACATACGCAGGCGCGCGGTGGCACTACTGACACGCTGTTCCAGGCCCCGCTGGCTGTCGGCAATGGACTTTGCCATATAGTTGATACCCCGACCCAATGCCGCCAACTCTTCGACACCGCTCGCTTGCGCCTGCGCCACCAGGTTACCGCCTTCAATTTCTTCAACGGTCGCGGTCAGCGAGGTAATCGGCGCCAGCATGCCACTGGCCAGGGCATAGGACAGGAAAAAAACCAGAATCAACAAACCCGCTGCGGTGCCTCCATTACGAATCAGCACACCCCTTTGCTCTGCCGCCATGGCCGACATATCGACGGCAAGAATGACCCAGCCTGTGACAGCCTCAGCGCCGCCGGGCGGGCTCTCACTGTAGTCCTCTATCTCAATGCCGGAGATAGCAACGGGGCGCTCAAAATAAAGTCGGCTGCCAATAGCGTGATGCTCCAAACCCAGATTCGCGGGAAGTAAGGCCGACCACGGCACCTGCCCCCTCAGGGTTGAAACCAGGACCTCCCTATTGGCATTCAAAAATGCGACACCATCGATTTGCGCCAGATCCGACATCGATGTCGCCAGGGTATCGAGCAATTGCTCATTACCGGAATAGAGGGCAAAATCCGAGGTCGCCGCCAAGTAGGTGGTCGCAGTCCGACCTAAATTGAGGTAGCCGCGCTGCAGCTCGGCCCTCTCCCCAAAAATAGTATTCACGGTCAGTAAAACCGCCAATAAGATCAATGGCACCGCAGACAGTAGCAATAAACGCCCATGCAAGGTCTGGCTAAAAAACCGCAGCCAAGGGCCCCTCACTGATAAGACTCCAGCACGGCTTGGTACTCCCGATACAGGGCTTGCGGGCCGGGCAGGGTAATATTCAGGGCTGCAGCCACCTCCCGGTTAACCTCCAGGGTGTAATATTGCGGATAGTGGGTGCGCCAGGCCCTTATCCCCTTCAAGCCCTTCAAGCCCTCGCCCTTCAAATCCAGCAGGCTCGCTAACAACTCGGCCCCGTGGCGGCCAATATTTTCCGGGCTGGAATACACCGCAGCCAGGGCCCCGGCTTTGGCGTAAGAGCGGGAAAAACCGATAATTGCCACCTTTTGACGAAAGCTCAAATAGAGCAACCACTTGGCAACACTTTTATTGAATACGGCGCGATCCGCCACCGCAAGAAAGACATCGGTTTTTTGCACCAGGGGGCTCAACACTCCGATCGGATTATCATCACCATCGAGATTAGCATGAATCAGCTCCATACCCGATCGCTCAACAGCCCTCAGCAGTTGCGGCTTACTGGCCACTGAGACGGGACCAAACACCGCCCCGACCCGCTGCGCTTCGGGCACAAGTAATTTAGCCAGGGCCAACGGCCGCTCCAGCGGCTGATCGATCACCACCGCCGCGCGCCGTCCTGGCCCAGGCAGGCGAGTGAGTAATTCCTCCCAGGCGGCCACAGGCATTAATAAACTGAGGATGTCAGCATCGGGGAAGTGACTCAGAGCGAACTCACTGGCTTTGGAACCAACGGCAACCACCGTACTACCGGGTAGTACTAGCGTTGGGGCTTGCTCAAGCCCAGGTGTAAGCACCAGCGGCGCCCTGGACTGCTGTGCCAGAACCTTCTGGAAAACAGCTGAAACCTCTTGATAGTAGGTCCGCTCGCCGGATAACAGCAAATACACGGGCACATCTGCCGCGCTAGTGAGCGCTGTTGCGATCGATAGCACCAGTGCGAGGCACAAGCGCCTCATTGGCTTACGGGTTAAATCCAGTCCACATCCCTGTCTCATACGCTTAATCGACAACCTGCATCATGCAGCCATTGCGGTGCCGCCGGCTATTTATCCAGCGGCCCCGGTGAAATCCATTTCGGTCCATTATTTCCATCGTCCATACGGCCAAGCGCCCTAGGGCAAGCCGACCTCCACTTTAATATAAAAGCGGGTTTCAAAAACATTATTGCGGCTGAATTCAGCGTAGTCAGCAGCCAAATTCTGGGCAATGGCCTGTAGCTTGATCGGCGCACCAGCGAACAGAAACTGATAAGTGAGCTGGGCATCGATGCGCAAAAACTCATCCACGGGATTGCCGCCCCGCCAAACAACATCACTTTGGTAGTAGCTCATCACACTGGCGCCAAGACGCGGCGTCAATTGCTGGGCCAGTAATAAACTGCCACTGTGGCGCGGCCGTGAATTATTAAAGTCACTCCGGACCTCCGTCGGTTCTGCGTATTTAAGAAAATCACTCTCCAAGTCCAGATAGGTGTAGTTCAGGCGCACTAAACTGCCCACCAGTGGCCGATAGGAGAGCTGCAATTCGACTCCACTGGTTTCCCATTCGCCGGTATTGGCCAAAACCTTAATCTGATCATCAAATAAGGGAATGGGTAGCGCGATATCTTCCAGATAGGCATCGAGCCCGTCGCGACCCTCCTCCCTGAAAACACGCAGGTCGAAATCAATACCGGCAACGGGGAAGCGAGCCATATAAGCCAATTCGGCGTGCTCCACCCTCTCCTCACCGAGCCCCTGCCCGGAACGAATCAGCGCATTGTAGGCCAGGCCGCCCACTTTAAAGCTGCGGTCGAGATTACTCTCCGCAATTGAAGGTGCGCGTTCACTGCGTCCCAGGCCCAGACGCAGGGTATGATTGGTTATAAATTCGTAGTTCAGCGCCAATCTGGGAGAGCTCAAGCTACCAACATGGGTGTCTTCTAGCATCAGCCCCGCATTAACGAGCCAATCACTACCCAGAGCCCACTCGTGGTGAGTAAAGAAACGATAGGACTCCTCGCGGATGTTGTCATCGTGGCCAAATAACAGCTCACTCTCTACCGCTTCCACGCGCACACCGAAACCCCACACTGAGCGCAGGCCCAGCCAGGGAGAAAATTGCTGTTCCAATTCAAGATCATAGCGCTCGGAATAAACGCGCCCCAGGCCGACCGTAAGTTGCTGATCGGGGATGCCCAGAATACCTTGTACCGCCTGGGGTGGTACTCCGAAGGCCTGAGAAATCAAGCCCCTGTCATCCTTATTACCCACCCGTAAGCTGTTGTGATAAGCCCGCAGCTGAATCGCTCCACCATTAGCCTGAGAGCGTAGCCAGGTCAGCATCTGGTAATTCGAGTCGTAATTGGCGGTCAGATACTCATCGGGATGATCGCCATCGCCCAGGCCCTCCTTGTTTTCAACAAAACCCCAGCTGATTTCGACACTGTCGTACAAAGTGGGTGTCAAGGTACCGCGAAAGGCCAGTTGATAGAGCTCACGCCCATCGTCAAGCGGGCCCTCATCCGTAACGGCGGGGAAACCATCATTGTGTTGATAGCCGAGGCTGAGGCGGTAGAACATACCGCCGATTCGGTCGTTATGCCGCAGCGTGGTATTGCGCGTAGAACGGGAGCCACTGGTATAGCTGATAGCTGTGCCGCTATCTTGCACCGGTGCGCGCGTGACAATATTGACGGCTGCGAGCAAGGCGTTGGAACCCTGGGAGGGCGTACTCGAGCCACGAACAATTTCAATATGGTCGATATCCGCAAAATTAATACCCAGGGTACTCCAGGTCACCGCCGAAAAAACCGGCTCGTACACCGAGCGCCCGTCGACCATGACCTCGAGGCGATTGGGGAATTCCTCACCAAAACCGTGATAGGACACCCCGAAGCGGTTGCCATTGACCGCGTAGGACTGAAAGCCGGGCACCAGACGAAAGACATCGGCCCAGGTCTGGGCACCCGAGGCATCGAGTAGAGCTCGATCAATAATAGTGACACTGGCTGGCGCGCGATTGAGAGGCTGGTCGAGGCGACTGGCAATACTGACCATCGGAATATCGCCCAGCACGTCCTCTTCGCTGACCGCCGCCCCATAGCTAGGCCCGGCCAAGAACCAGGCACTCAAGCAACATAAAAAAGGGGAACGTTGTAACACCACCAGCATGGGTAATAACTCGCTGATCTATTAGGAGAAACTGAACGTCCATTCTAATCTAATACCATCTAACAACCAATGTTATTGGTCTTTTTAGCGATGGCACCGAGTCTCACTCAAAGCCCTACCGCCCGGGCGCCGTGCCGGCCGATGAAATAGTGTTTTATAAATCACCAGTGCTGATATATTCTGCATCGCCTGAAATAAGGGTGTTCTATGAGCGAAATATATTTTGTGCGCCACGGCCAGGCCTCTCTCGGCGCCAAGGTTTACGACCAGCTATCGGACCTCGGCCAACAACAGGCCGTCTGGCTCGGCGAGCACTACCGCAAACGAAACCTGGGCTTTGACCGGATCATTACCGGCGATATGCGCCGCCACAAACAAACCCTGGCCGGCATTGAAGAGGGTCTAGGACAGAGCCTTGAATCAAGTGTAGACGCCGGTTTTAATGAGTTTCACTTCCGCCCCATTATGAGCATGTACGCGCGCCGCGAAGACCCCAGCGCCGAGGTGCCAAAAACCGCACGACAATTTTTTGGTATCCTGCGCGGCACCATGCGCGCCTGGATCGATGGCGAACTGGACGCCGAAATCGCCCAGCACGACCAACGTAAGGGCGGCAAAACCGAAACCTGGCGCGACTTTAACCAACGCGTCTACCGCGCTCTCGACGACGCCCGCAAAGGCCCCCGTGGCGAGCGGGTACTCGTGGTTTCCTCCGGTGGCCCCAAGGCACTGGCGATGAAAAGCGTGATGGGCCTGTCCGACGATGCCGCCATCGAGCTGATGATGCAAATTCGCAACACCTCCACCACCCGCTTTAACTACAACGCCGAGCGTATCTCCCTGGCCGCCTTCAACCTGCTGCCCCATCTCGAGCAAGGCGACAGGCACGACAGTATTACCATCGTTTAAACGACTCCCTATTCAAACACCCACCTTTAACACCGCACACTTTAGAAAAGAGGTAATACCCCATGAACTTTCAACACTCCCCCAAGGCCCTGGCACTGCAAGATCTCCTCTTGAAGTTCATGAAGGAAGAAGTCTATCCGGTCGAGGCAGAATTCAAAGAGTACATGCACACCGTGGACAACCCCTGGGCGACACCGCCGATCATGGAAGAGCTGAAGAAAAAGGCCAAGGCCGTTGGCCTCTGGAACCTCTTCCTGCCGCCCCACGATGACGACGACGAAAACGGCCTCAGCAATGTCGACTACGCACCGCTGGCCGAAATCATGGGTCGTGTGCCCTGGGCACCGCTGGTCTTCAACTGCAACGCCCCCGATACCGGCAATATGGAAGTGTTCGTTAAGTACGGCACGCAGGCACAGAAAGAAAAGTGGTTAACCCCGCTGCTCGCGGGTGAAATCCGCTCCTCCTTCGCCATGACCGAGCCCGACACTGCCTGCTCCGACGCCACCAATGTGGCCTGCTCCATCGTCCGCGATGGTGACGAATACGTCATCAACGGCAAGAAGTGGTTTATTACCGGCGTCATGCACGAAGCCTGCAAAATCATGATCGTGATGGGCAAAACCGATCCCGACAACCCCAACCGCCACATTCAGCAGTCGCAAATCCTGGTGCCGAAAGACACCCCCGGCGTCACCATCGTGCGCCCGCTGACCACTCTCGGCTATCTCGGCGCACCCCTGGGTGAAGCGGAGATTCGCTTTGACGATGTCCGTGTGCCGGTCGAGAACATTCTGCTGGGCGAGGGCCGCGGCTTCGAAATCGCCCAGGGTCGCCTCGGCCCAGGCCGTATTCACCACTGTATGCGCCTGATCGGCTGTGCCCAGCGCGCACTGGAACTAATGTGCGCCCGCGTCGAATCGCGCAGCACCTTTGGCAAAAAACTCAGCGAGCCCCAGTCGGTGCGAGAAGATATCGCCCAATCTTTCTGCGACATCGAACAGGCCCGCCTGCTCACCATGATGGCCGCCGACAAGATTGATCGCGAGGGTGCCAAAGAAGCGAAAGACCTGATTGCCGCCATTAAAATCGTCACCCCGGCGATGACGGCCCGCGTTGTCGACCGCGCCATTCAGGTACACGGTGCCGGCGGCTTGACCGAGGACTTCTTCCTCGCCGAAGCCTATAACTACGCGCGCCAGATCCGCTTCGCCGATGGCCCCGACCAGGTACACATGATGCAGCTGGGTCGCTCACTGGCCAGGCAGTACGGCTAAGCTGACACCCTTGCGGGAGGGCCAGCGGCCTCCCGCAAGGCTTGCAATTTATTCTCTTTAAGGTCCATGACTACAAGGTCAAAACCAACATGACAACGACAACTGACAGCCTGCCCATGGACACACTGGGCGCTTATTTAGCGGACAACATTGCCGACTTCGGAAAACTTCTCGAGGCGGAAAAGTTTTCCGGCGGGCAATCGAACCCCACCTACATGCTCACCACCGACAGCAAAAAATACGTGCTGCGCCGCAAGCCTTCGGGCGAGCTACTGCCCTCCGCCCATGCCGTAGATCGCGAATTCCGCGTCATGTCGGCACTGGCGGGCAGCGGTGTACCCGTACCCACCATGCACAAGCTCTGTGACGACGACAGCATAATCGGCAGCATGTTCTACATCATGGACTTCATCGACGGCGATATTTTCTGGGACGCCCAGCTCAGCGAGGTCGACAAGGGTCTGCGCGGCCCCATGTACGCCAAAATGAACGAGGTGCTGGCCGCCCTGCACAGCGTCGACATTGTCAAAGCGGACCTCGAAAGCTTCGGTCGGCCCGGCAACTATTTCGAACGCCAATTGAAGCGCTGGTCCAAGCAATATCGCGGTGCCGAAACCGAAACCATCGACGCCATGGAAAAACTCATGGCCTGGCTGCCCGCTAATATGCCCGAGGACGACGGCCGAGTGAGCCTGATTCACGGCGACTACCGCCTCGACAACATGATCTTTGCCCCCGGTAAGGCCGAAGTACTGTCCATTCTCGACTGGGAGCTATCCACCCTCGGCCACCCCTATTCCGATATCGCCTACCAGTGCATGCAACTGCGCATGCCCGCCGATCCGGCGCTGGGCAATCTCGCCGGCCTCAGCGGCATCGACCGCGCGGCTCAGGGCATCCCCAGTGAAGAAGAGTACGTCGCCGCCTACTGCAAGCACATGGGCATCAGCGAAATACCCAACTGGACCTTCTATCTGGCCTTCAGCTTCTTCCGCTTTGCCGCCATCTTGCAGGGCATTATGAAGCGCTACCTGGACGGTACCGCCTCCAACGAAGAGGCCCTGGCCTACGGCAAAATGGCGCGCCCAATGGCCGAAATTGCCATGGAATACCTGGCCGAGCAGGGTCGCATTTAACCCTAGAGTAATAACCCACAACAATAAAGTAGAGGCCCTCCCTGAGGGGCCTCAAAACATTAGAGAACACTATGAAAGCACTCGTCTGTGAGCACTACGGCAAGGTCGACGATCTGGTCTACCGCGATATGCCAAAGCCCGAAGCCGGCCCCGGCCAGGTACTGATTGATATTGCCGCCATTGGTGTCAACTTCCCCGACGGCCTACTGGTCGAGGGCAAATACCAGGCTAAACCCAAAACCCCCTTTATGCCCGGTGGCGAATTTGCCGGCACCGTCGCCGCCCTTGGCGAAGGTGTTAAAGGCTTTGCCGTCGGTGACAAGATTTTTGGCTGGCACACCAGCTACGGCGCCTACGCCGAACAGGTCGCCGTTGCCGTCGATGATATTTACAAAATGACGCCCTCTATGTCCTTTGAGCAGGGTGCCGCCTTGTTGTGTGCCACCTCCACCTCCCACCATGCCCTCAAGCAACGGGGCCAGCTCAAGCCCGGTGAAACCCTCGTCGTGCTCGGCGCTGCGGGTGGTGCCGGTCTGGCCGCCGTGCAAATCGGCAAGGCCATGGGCGCCAGGGTCATCGCCGTTTGCTCGACCGACGAAAAGATCGCCTTCGCAAAATCCCAGGGTGCCGACGATGGCATTAACTACAGCAGCGAAGATCTCAAAACCAGCATTAAAAAACTCACCGACGGCCGTGGTGCCGATGTGGTCTACGACGCCGTGGGCGGCGACGCCTTCGATGTGTGCTCGCGCGCCATGGCCTGGAACGGTCGCCTGCTGATTGTCGGCTTCGCCTCCGGACGCATTCCCAGCCTGCCGGTGAATTTAACCCTGGTGAAGGGCTATTCCGTGGTCGGCGTATTCTGGGGCACCTTCACCAAGAAGCAGCCCGAAGATCACGCCGCCAACATGGTCGAACTACTGCGCTGGTTTGAAGAGGGCAAGGTGGTACCGGTTATCGACAAGACCTTCGCCCTCAGCGATGGTGTCAAAGCCATTCAATATGTCACCGGCAGAAATGTAAAAGGCAAGGTCGTTATCAAGCCCTAGCCTACCTGAATACAAAACGAGGAAAATCAATGAAAGCCCTGGTTTGCGAAGCCTATGGAGAGGTCGACGACCTCAACTACCGCGATATGACCGACCCCGTGCCCGGCCCCGACGACATTCTAGTCGCCATTAAAGGCATCGGCGTCAACTTCCCCGACGGCCTACTGGTCGAAGGCAAGTATCAATTCCAGCCCGAGTGCCCCTTCGCACCCGGTTCCGAAATCTGTGGCCAAGTGATCGGCCTC
>MAAU01000042.1 GCA_002162825.1 Gammaproteobacteria bacterium 54_18_T64 | reverse complement strand
CCACATGGTAGTGGTTCGACATCACTGCATAGGCAGCAACATCGATACAAAAAATCTGCGCCAATGCGAGCAATTTATCTTCAACCCCGCCACGGCGGTGCTCAAAGCTTTCGCCGCAGAGAAAGGCTCTGCGTACACATCGCGAAACACAGTGATAGTAGGGGGTTGCCTCTAGCGATACTTGCTGGCTTCTGGCCTTGGTCATGGTCTTCTCGTCGTGGAAAGGTTGTCTGATACCGGGGAAGTATGGTCAAGGCTGAGGATCTTGCTAAAGACAGGTTTATTGTAAGGCTTAAGATGCATAGTTCGGTTGTTTCTAAGAGTGGGTGTCCTAAATTTTCGTCTCTAGATTTTCGTCGGCAGTCCTTGATGACACCCTCTAAAACGGTTTGCTCGGCCTTGAGCAGCTGCTCACCACGACAATAGCGCTGACTGAACAGATTGCCCTTAAAGAGCTGCTGCCAGTGTTCAATGACTTCAAGATCACTCAATTGCTCTGCTTGTGGCGCGTTGATATGCAGCACCACATGGTACTGATTCGACATCACGGCATAGGCGGCGACGTCGATACAAAAGACTTTCGTCAAAGTGAGTCATTTATCCTCAACCCAGCCACGGCGGTGTTCAAAACTCTCCCCACTGAGAAAAGCTCTGCGTACACAGCGTGTAATACAATGATAGTAGGGGGTAGCCTGCAGGGAAACTTGCTCGCTTCTGGCCTTGGTCATGGGGGTTACCTTTGCAAGCTCAATGACGTCACCTCAGTATGGTCAAGGGCCTCGTATTACTAAAAATGGATTCGTCGCAAGGTTCGCTGTGTTTTATAGTTTGGTGATATTAAGATGGGTGTCTAATATGGTTTTAGTTTGGTGATATTAAGATGGGTGTCTAATATGGTTTTTTTGAAAAAACGTCCGATTATTAAAGTGTAAAAATTAAAATGATACGAAATATACACATTATTTTAAGGGGTACGATGCAGAGCGTAGTTAAGGTCACAGTCATAGCGCTTCTATTTGTACTCATGGGGTGTGAAAAAGGACCATCTACAGACAACCCGATCAAGGTTGGTGTCCTTCACTCGCTGACCGGAACGATGGCGATCAGTGAGTCATCCGTACGGGATGCTACGTTGATGGCTATTGATGAGATCAACGCGACGGGAGGCCTCTTGGGAAGGATGATCCAACCTGTAGTGGCAGACGGAGAGTCAGACTGGCCAACCTTCGCGGCGGCGGCGGAGCGACTCATTACCCAAGACAAGGTCAATGTGATTTTCGGTTGCTGGACTTCAGCTAGCCGCAAGACCGTTGTTCCGATCCTGGAAAAGCATCAACATCTCATGTTCTATCCCGTACAGTACGAAGGTCTCGAGCAGTCGCCGAGCGTCGTCTATACAGGTGCCGCGCCCAACCAGCAAATTATCCCGGCAGTGAAGTGGATCTTCGACAAGGGTTTGAAGAAAGTTTTTCTGGTCTCTTCCGACTATGTCTTTCCGCGAGCAGCCAACGAAATCATCAAGGCGCAGGTGAAAGCACTGCGCGGACAAGTCGTGGGCGAGGAGTATGTGCTTCTTGGCAGCAAAGATGTTCAGCACATGGTAGACGAAATTGTCAAAGTACAACCCGACGTGATTTTGAATACGATCAACGGGGGCACCAACATAGCCTTCTTTGAGAAATTGCGTGCTGCTGGCATTACTCCAGATAAAATCCCCACGATGTCATTTAGCATTGCAGAGGAGGAACTGCAAAGCATGAATCTGAAAACCATGGCAGGTGACTATACGACGTGGAATTACTTTCAGAGTGTAGACACCAAGGAAAACAGGGAATTCGTCAACAGATTCAAGATGAAGTATGGTGCATCTCGAGTGACAGATGACCCGATAGAAGCTGGGTATTTCGGGGTTTATCTGTGGGCGCAGGCGGTGCGGGAAGCGGGAAGCGCCGATGTAGCTCTGGTGCACAAGACGATTAAGAACCAGAGTTTTGCCGCACCTGGCGGCATCGTGACGGTGGATTCGGAGAACCAGCATACGTGGAAAACGGTGCGAATCGGCAAGATCAAGGACGATGGTCAGTTTGAAATAGTATGGAGTTCTGACAGGTCGGTTCGCCCGGTTCCATACCCCATCTACAAGTCAAAGACTGAATGGGGCCAATATATCTCCGATCTGTTCCTTTCATGGGGGAAACGCTGGGCGAATCCTGGCAATCAATATTAATATGTTCTACGTGTATCGAATGGTCATGAACAGGGGGATTTTCTCAAGGCTGATCCTTTGGTTTCTGGTGATTTCCCTCGTGCCTCTGTCATCCGTCGCCTACATGGCCTATGTCAATGGCCAGCAGCACCTTAAGAAAGAAGTGACGAACCAACTCCGCGCCATTGCCGACACGCGAGCTCGACTGATTGAGATTTATGTATTGGAGCGCTCACGTGATGTTGCGACGCTGTCGCGTATGCCAACCCTCATCGATGCGATGGAAAAACTAGAGCGCGCTTTTGATCAATCAGGAATTGACTCGCCGGCATACACGTCGGTTGAGCATGAGGTCAGGCCGTTTTTGACCTACTATAAGGAGGCTGCGGATTATTACGATCTCTTTCTAATTTCGACTAGCGGTAATGCCATCTTTTCTGTCAATAAAGGGGAAGATCTCGGCTCGAATTACAGGACAGGCGTGTACAAGCATTCGATCCTTGCGAATGTATTCGATAAGGCAAGCATGCTGCTGGAAACACAGGTCTCCGATTTTGATTATTATCAGGCAACCAATGAGCCGGCCGCATTCATTGCGGCGCCGATCATAAAGGATGGACAGGTCATTGGCGTAGTCGCACTTCAGGTGACCAACCGGGAAGTCTATGCGTTGGCGCAGAACTACGCCGGCCTGGGGCAAACAGGCGAGATACTGATTGGGGCGAAAATCAATGACAAAGCCGTCTTCATGACGCCGGTACGCCACGATATAAATGCAGATTTTCGGCGCAGAATTACCATAGGATCCGACCGGGAATTAGCCCTTCAAGAAGCGGTGCAGGGAACCAGAGGCGAGGGTGTGGTGACCGATTATCTGGGTGAGGAGGTGCTGGCGGTGTGGCGGTACCAGCCTGCATTCGGTTGGGGCGTGGTTGTCAAAATCGACACGGCGGAGGCGTTTTCCCCGATCATGATCCTTCGAACTAACTCGTTCATCATCGCCATTATCGCCATGTTACTGGTGATTTCAGCCGCCTGGCTGGTTTCTCGGTCGATTTCCAAGCCAATCAGGAGCCTGACTCAGTCAGCGAGGGTGATTGCCAAAGGTGATCTATCGCACCAGGCAAGCGTTCCGACAACCGATGAGATTGGTGAATTGGCTGGCGCATTCAACAGTATGACGACGCAGGTGCGCGATCGATCGGAGGAGCTGGCAAGTGCCAACGCGGAATTACTCACCTATCAGGGTAGTTTGGAGGCGCAGGTCGATACACGCACCGCTGAGCTAGCCAGGGCCAACGACAAAGTGCGCGAATGGGGCAAGAAATTGGAGGAACGAGTGCAGGAGCAGGTCACGCAGCTCGACCGTCTGGGCCGCCTGAAGGGTTTTTTCTCTCCGCAGCTCGCTGAGTCGATCCTAAGTGGTGGCGGCGAAGAACTGTTGAAAACGCACCGCCGCGAAGTGGTGGTCGTTTTCCTGGATCTGTGTGGATTCACCGCCTTCACCGACAGCTTCGAGCCCGAAGAGGTCATGGCGGTGCTCGGCGAATACCACCGCGTGATGGGGCAGCTCGTTGTGGCCCATGAAGGCACGCTCGAGCGCTTCGCCGGCGATGGGCTAATGATTTTCTTCAATGACCCAGTCGAGCTCGATAACCCAGCGGAAAGCGCGGTGAAGATGGCGCTCGCCATGCAGCAGCAATTCGTGCCTCTGCGTGCGGCGTGGAAGGAGCGCGGTTACGACCTCGACTTGAGTATTGGCATCGCGCAAGGCTACGCCACGCTCGGCGCAATCGGTTTCGAGGGGCGCTGGGATTACGCCTGTATTGGCAGTGTCACCAATCTCGCCGCGCGGTTGTGCGACGAGGCCAAGGGCGGACAGATCATTACCAACAAGAAGGCGCTGGCACAGATAGAGGGTATGATCCAGACGGAAGCGCAGGGTGAGCTAATGCTTAAAGGTATCGCGAAACCGGTGCAAGCGTTGAACGTCACGGGGTTCAAGTCCTGACTTTTTAGGTTGTTTGGCACTGCCCTAGTTTTCTAGACACAAATAAAGGGATAAGCTCATTGCTTGGTAGCATCATTCGATTTGATAAATATAACTTCCCGCATAGAATATTATGCTGGGTAAATCCCTAATTATCTTATAGAACATAACCATGAATACAGACTCACTCGCTAGGTTAGCCATCTTCTCTAATCTAGAACCGCAGCAACTTGACGTGCTCAAGCAGTATTCTGCCATTCGCACCTATCCCAAAAATACCGTCATCATCCATGAGGGTGACGAAGCATCCACCCTGTATTCCATTGAGTCAGGCAAGGTCGATGTCTATTTAAGCAATGAGGATGGCAGAGAAATTATCATTAATGAACTGAGTGCTGGGGATACCTTTGGTGAATTAGGGCTGATTGATGATGCATCGAGATCGGCATCCGTTCGAACAACAAAAGCTAGCAAGATGATCGTCATACAAAAAAGTGGATTTAATGAGTTGCTCTCCAGCCACCCAGAATTGGGTTTACATATTTTGAAATACCTGACCAAGCTTGTGCGCGCCCTCAGTTACTCCATACGAAGCCTGGCACTAATGGACGTATATGGGCGCGTTGCTAGGCTATTTCTCGATTTGGCTGAGGAGGAAGAAGGCGTATTAGCTATTCGTCACAAGCTAACCCAACAAGACATTGCCAACAGGATTGGCGCTTCAAGAGAAATGGTTGCACGAATAATGAAAGACCTGATAAAAGGCGGCTATATACACCAGCAAGGCGGTGTACTCATTATTAATGAAAGCTTATCTCAATCTTGATAGCGAATGTCGCGAATATTTAAGGTGTGCATTTCCCTCTAAGTGCTTACTCGGTCAATTCGCTGCGGCTTGCTAAGGAATCGCTTTTTCCTAACTGACCGCGACAACCGCCTCTGGTGAAACCTTTACCCTCTGTGCACCTATTATTGATTACCGAAGTGGGGACAATAATATTTTCGAGATCGCCGTGACTTGCTGTGGTGATATTTTTACCCAACTTACCTCGACAACCGCGTCTGGAGAGGCCTTTACCCTCTGAGCAACTATTATTGATTGCAGAAGTGGAGGCAATAGTCTTTTCGAGATCGCCGTGACTTACTGTGGTGGTATTCATACTCAACTGGCTACGACAACCGCGTCTGGAGAGGCTTTTACCCTCTGGGCATCTGTTATGGCTTGTAGATGTGGGGCTAATCACCGCAGCGATATCGCCACGAGTTAATACGGCATTCCCTTTTCTCAGTTGACTGCGATTACTACGTCTGGAGTCATGTCGATGCTCCATTGAACTTCCCGACTGAGTGATTAATAAATCAGCTAAAGCCCCAGCAGACTCACTGCTCGGTAGTGTATCGCTCGCATTACACGTTAAGGGGATGATCAGTGCAATCACCGCTATCATTTGGTTACAGTACGTTGAATTAGTCATCAGTTATCTCCAGCTATTGAACCTAGCCACGATTGGCCTCGGTAGTTTCAAAAAGTGCCGCTTAGCTTTGAGCTTCTCAAAGGGCTTGAAAGCGATATCGTTATTGCTATGCGTTAGGATGTAGTGACAGCTAATTTACAGAGATAAAAGGCAGGGATCTGTAACGGATTACAGGTCATTTTTGTGACATATTCACACTTTCTTGAGACGGTATTATTGATGAAGCCTATTCTATAGAGTGCCCACTAGAATTTGAGAGTGGCGCCGCTCTAGGATTCTTAAGCGACATCCACTTGTGATTTTGGTTAAAAAAGATGAGTTGTACGCCGAGCTTTCAACGTGGTGATCTCGGTTTTGACTGTTGATTGCCGTGTGGTTGCAGGTTCGATCTACTTATTTGCTGTGAAGAGCCCTTGAATCAGGGTGGGGTGGCGTCAGCACTTAGGCTGTTAGGTACTAGCAGCGTAAAGGAGGGCTTGTTCTGGCGAGTTGCCTATTTTGGATTAAGCCCCGTCAAACAGTAGCTTGCAGTTTGTCATGCCGGGTATGCGCCGGTAGTTCAGGCTTTTACAGGTCCGCTTTAAGTGTTGCAGCGTGCCAATAACTCGGCCAAAGCGCCCCTCAAATTGGGTGCTGAGGGTGATCCAGTGATCGGCCGTAATGTTCAAGCGGGTGAGAATTGGCGGGATGTTGTGGTCGATAGCACCGCGCTTGTCGTTACGTACGATGCGCGCCGTCCAGTCGACAAGTTCGAGATAATCACTAAGGCGGCAGGGGAGTCCGTCGGGCATGTCTTGGCGGGAGTTGCCGGCAAAGCGCATGAGACTCTTTTCTTGTTGTTGAGGGTGATTGATCTGGTGGGCTGTTTTGGCCCTGGTGATGCGCTTTTTAACGGAGGTGTGGTGTGAGCGTTCCGGCGTCTTTGCCATCTTCGCGCGCAGGGGGTTGAGGTCAACATAGGCCATGCAAGCAAACAGGGCCTGTTCATCTAATAAAGCCTGGGATTTAAAGCGACCCCCCCAAAAACGGCCTGTGCATTGATCTTCCTTATTCGCCTGGCGGGCGATACCCTCATTAATCAGGCGCATAAACCAGCTGATATCCTGTAAGCGCTGCCGCCAGGTTTCGATAATGGCCTTTAAAGCGTCTTGTTCGGCCTTGAGCAGCGGCTCACCGCGTGAATAGCGCTGACTGAGTAGATTGCCCTTAAAGAGCTGGTGCCAGCGCTCAATCACTGCAAGATCACTCAATTGCTCTGCTTGTGGCGCGTTAATATGCAGCACCACATGGTAATGGTTCGACATCACTGCATAGGCGGCAACATCGATACAAAAAACCTGTGCCAATGCGAGCAATTTATCTTCAACCCAGCCACGGCGGTGCTCAAAGCTCTCGCCGCAGAGAAAGGCCCTGCGCACACAGCGCGAAACACAGTGGTAGTAGGGGGTTGCCTCGAGTGAGACTTGCTGGCTTCTGGCCCTGGTCATGGCTTTCTCATCCTGGAAAAGGTGTTTGATGCTGAGGAATTATGGTCAAGGCGGGGGGATTTGCTAAAGATGGTTTTACAGTAAGGGGTGCTAGTTTTATTCAATGAAGATATTAATATGGCTGTCCTATAGTTGCAGCTCTCTCTCCTATAGTTGCAGCTCTCTCCAAACAACTACTTACAGCTGGCCATATTGGGTCTACGCTGCTAGTGCCGGGTTGTACAGTTCTGTTTTAAGTGATTCAGCGTGCCAATAATACGAGCAATACGCTGCTTAAATAGGGTGCTGAGAGAGCCAGTTGTCGGCGATAATGTTCAAGTGGGTGAGTATTGGGGGTATGTTGTTGTCGATAGCCCCACGCTTGTTGTTGTGAACTATACGCCCCGTCCAGTCGAACAATTCTAGATATTCACTAAGGCGGTACATGACTGAAACTGCAAGTTAAGCTGAGTATTCAAATAAAAAAATTCTTTAAAAGGACAAAATTAAGTTGTGTATCAAGGCTGGGCTTCTAATGGGGGGCTAGAAATTGCTAATTGTCTGCGGAGATCTACAAGCAGGCGCTCGCCAGATAGGTTTTTGTCCCGCAGTACCAGCGGTTTGTTCTTCAATCCAAACGGTATGCCTGTCGGGGGGCGTTCATTCATTCCTGGTCTATGATGAAGTGCCTTCACGAAATTATGTGAACTAGCCCATGATTTTGTGGCCATTGGTAAGAGATGTCACCGCTGTTTGTGCTTAGACGAGCACAGGGAAAACATTGCAAAGGACTGAACCCTCGCGTTGAAAGGATGAGGTCAGCACTATGTATCACGCTCAGTGTGTTAGCTTTAATTGGTTTACCGGTCGTAAAGTATGGTTGTTTCGTGAGCTCCAGGGTTCGAGTTTTGGTGACCCCTGGCAGTCTTCGCTGGTGGTGATTCAGGCACATTATTTGTGTCGCGATGCCGAACTCTTATTGGTGGAAGGTTTGAGCGAGACCAGTCAATTTCGCAAACTGCGTGAACGATTAAAAAGACTCGGCTTTAGGGTCGCACATGCTAGCCGTCACGGGCGAATTAAGTGTTACCCCGTGGCTTAACTGTGTAGCTTGCATTTTGCTCGGGTTTTTTTGGTAAAAATACCTCTCCCCTTGATAGCTCAGAGGGGCCTTAGCCTCACTGAGTCAAGCCGTGCCACCACAGTCCTCAATCTTGTAGTGGCACAGGTGGCTCAAATACCCCTTGAAGCAATAACGCCAGCCTTTTCGAGGTCGGCTATTTGTTGTGCCGTGTAATTTAATTGTTCGCGTAGGATTTCATGATTGTATTGCCCCAATGTGCCTGCGCGCAGGTCGGGCGGCTCGGGGAATTCTGAAAATCGCAGCGGGGTGCGGGGAATACGGATATCACCAAACACCTCATCGGTAATGGTTCTAACACAGCCTCTTTCCTTGACGTGGGGATGATCCATAAACTCGGGGATGGTGAGGATGGGTGCGCAGGCTACCCGGTGCGCCTCGAGAACTTCAATGGCTTGTTCGACACTGCCCTGGGTATCGAGCCAGCCCTGAATAGCGGCGTTGATTTCCTCTCGGTATTTGCCCGTATCACCGGGGTTTTTAAAACGAGCGTCGCTGGCCCATTCCTCGCGGCCAATGGCCTTGCATAGGCCGGCCCACTGATTGAGGCCGACAAGGAATAAATAGCGACCTTTACACTTGAATATACCCGCTGGTGCCAGCAGGTGGTGGTCGGCGCCGGCCCGTGTGGCGACTATTTGCCCGCCCGTTGAGTCGTAGAGTTGCACGCTTAATTCGTGAAAGCTGAACAGTACTTCGATTAGTGAAATGTCGATATATTGCCCCTGGCCACCGCGTAGACGGTGCATCAAGGCCGTAACGATGGCGCCATAGGCGTGGGCGCCGGTGGCGATATCGCCGAAGGCGAAGTCACCGAAAATGGGTGTGTCAT
Source organism: Gammaproteobacteria bacterium 54_18_T64 (assembly GCA_002162825.1). Lineage (GTDB taxonomy): Bacteria > Pseudomonadota > Gammaproteobacteria > Pseudomonadales > Porticoccaceae > Reddybacter. Next base: position 33,957 of record MAAU01000042.1, on the reverse strand, counting down.
CTTTTTTGCCGAGCAGGTCGATGATGCCGGCATAGGACTGGCCGATCCAGTCGAAGCCCGGTAGGTGCGAGAGGGGGCCGTTCTGGCCAAAGCAGGAGATGGAGCACATCACCAGGCCGGGATTGATGGTTTTTAGGGTATCCCAGTCCAGGTTGTGTTGCTTCATCACACCGGGGGAAAAGTTCTCGATCACCACATCGGCTTCTTCGATTAACTGATGGCAAATCTCCTGACCTTCCGGGGTCGAGATATCGATGGCCATGGTTTTTTTGCCGATATTGTGCTGAATAAAATAGCCACTGCGGCCTTCACGTTGCATCGGTAGGGTGCGCGCGAGTTCGCCACTGAGGGGTTCAATTTTAATCACTTCGGCACCGTGCTCAGCCATGATTTTGGTGGCGTGGGGGCCGGCGACGACGTGGGTGAAATCGACGACTTTAAAACCTTCCAACATGCGCTTTGACATGTTCCTCTCCTTGTTATTATTAACGCTTATTTTGGTTTTTTTATCAGGCGCTTTTACGTTTCTTATTTATATTTATTGTTACGGCTTTTTTCCATAAGAGCGCGTGTCTTCGACATTAACACTCTCAACCGGGTCGTGCATAGGGTGTTTAAGCTCACTGCTGCATGGGCCGCTTCTGTAATTTCCTTTGTAGGGTGCGCCGGTGCATGCCCAATGCGCGGGCGGTAGCGGAAATATTGCCATCGTTTTCCTGTAGTACGCGCTGTATGTGCTCCCATTCGAGTCGATTAACAGAGGGTGGCTGCTCGGCCAGAGGGGAGTCGGCGTTGCCGGTATTGGCCTCAAAGGCGGATAAAATCTCACCCAGTCCAGCGGGTTTACAGAGGTAGTTATTGGCGCCGAGTTTGATGGCTTCAACAGCGGTGGGGATGCTCGAGTAGCCGGTGAGCACCACAATTTTAATGTTGTTATCAATCGCTTTTAGTTGTTCGATTAAATGCAGTCCGGAATAGTTGACCAGTTTTAAATCGACAATGGCTCGTGAGGGTCGATACAGTTTGCAGAGATCTACTGCGCGCACTTCATCGTTGGCGACATAACAGGTCGGGCCACGACGTTGCAGGCTACGGGCCAGGGTGTCGGCAAAAATCTGGTCATCATCGACAATTAAATAGCTTTCATTGTGAGTGTCGGGGGTCTGGTTCATAGCCTGTCTGCCGTATTAAGGGGGAGGGTGACGGCGGTGAGTAGACCGCCGCCATCGGCATTTAACAGGCTTACCTGGCCACCATGACGGTTGAGACTGCTGTGTGTCAGAAAAAGACCGAGACCGAGGCCGCCGGGTTTGTCACTGGGAATGGGTTTGCCCATTTTTTCCAATTGCCCGGGGCTAAGACCGGGGCCGTGGTCGCGAATGTCGATGTACAGGCTGCTTTGATCCCAGTGGATATCAATTTCCAGTTGTTGGGGGCTAGCGTCTGCGGCGTTATTGAGCAGGTTGAGTAAGGACTGCTGAATGACAGGGTGAAAGCAGGCATCAATATTGGGGACATCGCTGTCGATATTGATCCTGGGTTTGATATCGGGCCGGATCAGCATCCAGTTGTCGAGTAGACCTTCCACATATGTGGTGACGGCCATTGGGCTGGAACCCTCTTCGATGATGCTAGCGGCATTGACAAGGCTTTGCAGGGTTTTGCGGCAGCGGGCAATTTGCTGGTTGAGGGTGGCCATATCCTGTTGCTGGTGTGGGTCGGTGACTTCTTCGGCCAGGTTGTCGATGAGTAGTTTCATGGTATTGAGTGGTGTGCCTAGCTCATGGGCGGCACCGGCGGCGAGGGTGGCGATGGCGAGTAGCTGCTCGTCCTGCATTTGTTCTTCTTGCTGGGCGTTGAGCTCGGCCTCCTGGGCACGTAGAGCGGCGGCCATGCGCACGACAAAATAGGTGATAAGCCCTGCGCTCAGGGCGAAGTTAATCCACATGCCGAGAATGTGCAGGTTAAAGCCGCTGCTGTCATGGTGGGGCGTGAGCTGCGTAAACGGTTGGTAGTAGATAAGAAGAATGCTGTAGGCGAGGATGGAGAGGCCGGTAATGCCCCAGGTCATTGCCATTGGCAGGCTGATAGCGGCGATGCTAATGGGGACTAAGTAATAGGATATGAAGGGGTTGGTGGCGCCACCACTAAAATAGAGCAGGACGGTGAGAGAGCTGATATCGACCAGGAGGTGGGCGCCAAATTCTTTTTCGGAAATTGCCGTTGCCCAATGGCTGCGCCACTGGGTGAGCACGTTGACAATGGCAAAGCCGATGACCAGGGCGCTGATGACGCCTATGGGCAAGCCCAGGGGGAAGACTTGCGTGAAATAGTAGAGGGCGAGTATTTGTCCACCGAGGGCGATATAGCGAATATTGGCCAGGCGGCGCAGGTTTTGTCGAGAGGCGGAAATGGGGGGGCTGGACTTGCTCAAAGTTGGCGGCTCATTGGCAAAGGGTGTCTGTCATTATGAATGTTCCATGCTATCAAATCGCCACGGCCAAGCGCAGCCTGTCCCTGCTGAGTGAGCCGATAAAAGCAGGCTCCGGTTTGTCGGGCCGGTGTTAAAGCACGACTTAGTTTTCCATGCTCACTGCCACGCGGTCACCAAAAAGGCCGCAGTATTGGGCAATGCCGGTAATAGGATCGCGGCTAGTACTCGTGGCACTGGGATATACCTGCAAGGTGCCCGCGTCATCGAGAGTCTTGCTGGCGACAATGATTGCTTCCATTTCGCTAGTGGTTTGCATGGCTGAGGGCAGGGTTTTATCGACGCGGCTGCCCTTTTGCGCATAAACCGCTGGGGCATGTAGGGCGATAGGGATAAGGGATAGGGGTAAGACTTTATTCATGTGTAAGACGGATGCAAATAGAGTCCTTGAATTTTACCTGTGCCAGGGTATTGAACCGATGCGACACGTTGTCGCATCGGTTTCTCGGGCCATTTGTTAAAGGCTAGCGCTTGTATTGGCGTGGGGATACCGATACATTGCGTGCTGAAAAAAACAAGGGTGTTGGCATGTTAGATAAGACCTTGATTGGCAAGAGTTTTCCGCCGCTGCTGGTGGATGTCGATAAGTGGCAATTAAAGTTTTTTGCCAAGGCAGTGAGCGAAGAAAACCCGATATATTTTGATGAGCAAGCGGCCATAGCCGAGGGTTATCGCTCCATACTGGCGCCACCGACCTACGGCGTTACCCTGGGCTGCGCCGTGCCCGACCCCTTTTCCCGCGCCAAGGCGGTGGGCCTGGATGCAACCAAGATTTTACACACCGCTCAGAGCTTCGAATATTTTGAGCCGATTTGTGGGGGCGACCAGATCACGCTGGTGGCGACCATTACCGATGTCTTTGAAAAGCGCGGTGGTGCCTTTAAATTTATGGTCGAAGAAACCGTGGCCACTAATCAATTGGGCCAGTTGACCACCCGTTTTCGTCAAACTGTGGTTGAGCGAGCTTAAGCATTGGCGGCCAGCGAGATAAGGATCCATAGAAAAATATGAAAGACCTGATTTTTGATCAAATTGCTCTCGGCGATGCGCTGCCGAGTTTAACTAAAGCGCCAATTACCCGTACCACCCTGGCCTATTTCTGTGGTGCCTCGAATGATCACAATCCGCTACATGTTGATAGTGATTTTGCCCGCGCTGCAGGCGCCGATGATGTCTTTGTACACGGCATGCTAGATATGGCCTATATGGGGCAATTATTGACGGGCTGGGTGTCGCAGCGAGATATCCTCAGTTTTGGCGTAAAGTTTGGTGCCATCGTCTATGTCGGCGACACCATTACCTGCCGTGGTGAGGTGGTGGACAAAGTCGAGCGCGAGGGCGTGTATGCCGTAAAACTGAAGCTTCGCGCCGTCGACCAACATGGCGATCTGAAACTGTCAGGTGAAGCCCAGGTGAGGGTTGGGGCACCCGCAGTCGCAGGCTAGTTTGAATAAATAAAAGCGTAGTGACTGTCAGCGATAATTTTATAAATAAAAAATGCCCCGGCTGTTGATGGGCCAGGCCGCACAGGAGAGTGGATAGATGACCGATTACCGACCATCGTGGATGGATGAAAACCTCGATATTTACCGCAATTCCGTCAGCCGTTTCGTGGAAAACGAAATGCAGCCAAACGACGAAAGATGGCGTGAACAGGGCCACATTGACAAGGAGCTTTGGCGCAAGGCCGGTGCTCAGGGTTTTCTCTGTAGTGATATCCCCGCCGAATACGGTGGTGGTGGCGCCGATTTCCGCTATGAGGCGGTATTTTTCGAGGAGCAATGGCGCCGCGGTTTGACCGGCATGGGCCAGGGTGTCCACAGCATCAGCGCGCACTATATTCTCAACCACGGTACCGAGGCGCAAAAACATCAGTACCTGCCCAAAATGGCCAGCGGTGAGATGATTGCGGCCATAGCGATGACCGAGCCGGGTACGGGCTCGGACTTGCAGGCGATCACCACGAAAGCGGTGAAAGAGGGTGAACACTATCTTATTAACGGTTCTAAGATCTTTATCACCAACGGTTATCTCTGTGAACTATTGGTGCTGATCGTCAAGACCGATGCCAATGCGGGGAGTAAAGGCCTGTCGCTGTTGTTGCTTGAGACGGCGGATTTACCCGGTTATCGCGTTGGTAAAAAACTCAAAAAAATGGGCCAGAAAGCTCAGGACACGGTCGAGCTATTTTTTGAAGATGTACGTGTTCATGAAAGTCAGATGCTCGGCGGTGAAGAGGGCAAGGGCTTTTATCAGTTAATGAGCGACTTGCCCTATGAGCGCAGCACCGTGGGTATTCAGGGTGTGGCGTTAATGGAGGGAGCCATTGCCGAAACGCTGAAATATGTAAAAGAGCGGCATGTCTTCGGCAAGCCCTTGATGGACATGCAAAACACCCGTTTCAAGTTGGCCGAAGTGGCCTCACTGACCCGAGCAGCTCGTGTTTTTATCGATAGTTGTGTCGAAAAAGTAGTGTCTGGAGAACTCGATAATGCCACTGCCTCCATGTCTAAGTGGTGGATTTCAGAGCTACAACAGAAGATAGTCGATGAGTGTCTGCAATTACATGGCGGCTATGGCTATATGGACGAATACTTGATCTGCCGTATGTACGCCGATAGTCGTGTTGCGCGAATATATGCTGGCACCAGTGAAATTATGCTGGAGGTTGTGGCGCGCAGTTTGTAAATTTTTGTTGACTCTGACACAGTGAGTTAGTTCGCTAATAATGTTAAAGACGACATGGAGTGTCGTCAAAGGATGGGCGTGGGTTTGTCAAAGGAGGACATAAACCCCTGCCAGAAGTGTGAGAGATGGCCGTTTGGGAGAGTATTTAACCTTTGAGCCCGTGAGCACCACTGAAACCTGTTGGCTGGTGAAGACTCTTCTTATACTCCGCACTTTGGGATTTCGCTCAGTTACCGAGCGGGGGGAGCAATGAGTTTTGTACGCGAATTATGGCGTGTCGAGAACCTGGGGTTTTGCCCTATGGCTGATTCATGCGCCGTTACCCGTCTGACGGGGCTGTGCACTTGAATCGTAGAACACCTTTTTTCATGGCTGTTGCCTTTGTGCCTGTAGCCCTGAGCCTGCATTTTTTAGCGGCCTTGCCCCTCACTGACAACATCCTTCTCTTCCTCTTGCTGGCTCTGTCTTTCGCACTCGGCTCTCTTGTGCTGACGATGCAACGCCGGCCAACTCTTCCCGTCGTGGAGCCCACCAGTAGGGCCGAGGGTTCCCTCGAGGAAATTGCCAATATTTGTAAGGTGATCGTTTGGCAGGTCGATAGTGCTGGCGTGTTTACGCAAATTATAGGCTGGCAGGGTATCAATCAGGAGATCGATCCGGCGGATTTACTCGGGCGGGATATTGATGTCCTCAAGGGTGATTACCCGGAGTTTTACGCCCTGTTACAGCGTGCCCAGGATGGCGAGGAGTTTGTCGATTATAGCGACTTTGGTACGCAGACCTATCAGCACAGTTACTCGAAGCTTGCCGCAGTGGCGGGGCGAGCGGGCGGTTTTCAGTGTATCTCCCTGGATGTCGGTGAAGACCAGCGGCTTTATAACCGCCTGGCGTTCACCGAACAACTGATCGCCACCTCCGGTAAGGCAGTGGTTATCTTTAATCGCAACCGCCAGCTACTGAGCGTTAACCAGGCCTTTACCCGGATGACAGGGTTTTCTCGCCAGGAGCTACTTGCTCTGGCAGCTAAAGGTGGCGAGCATAGCGGGCTTATCGCCCATCCCGATGCCGCTTTTTTTAAGAGTGTATTGCAGACGCTCAAACAGTATGGTCAATGGACGGGTGAAGTGGCATTGCGACGTCGTTCCGGTGAGCAATTTTCCGCCAATGTTTCCCTCAGTGCGATTCGGGGTAATGGCGGTAGCTTGACCCACTATGCGGCGTTTTTTTCCGACTTGAGTCACATGAAGCGCAGCCATGAAGAGCTGCGCTATTTAGCGACCCACGATAACTTGACGGACCTGCCCAACCGGCGTCTATTTCTTGACAGGCTTGATCAGGGTATTCAACGGGCCAAGCGCAGCCAGCGCCAGCTCGCTGTTTTCTTCATCGACCTGGATAACTTCAAGCTCATCAATGACACTCTGGGGCATCACTTTGGTGATGACCTGCTAAAGGAAATCGCGCGGCGACTGCTCACTGTCGTCAGGCAGAGCGATACCGTGGCTCGCCTGGCGGGGGATGAGTTTACGGTGATCGCCGAAAATATTCATGACCTGGGCGAAGTGCGGGCGATAGCAGAGAAAGTATTGACCTGCTTCGAAAAAACCTTTGCATTCAACGACCAACAGCTGGAGGCGACGGCAAGCGTTGGCATTGCAGTCTATCCCGATGATGGCGCGGACCTGGATAGCTTGATGAAACAGGCCGATGGGGCTATGTACAAGGCGAAGGCGGCGGGTAGAAACGGCTACTACAGTTTGCACGATGGTGAAAGTAGTCGCGCATCCGCCCGCCAGTTTTACCCTTCAGAATTGCGCCTGGCTTTGAAACGCAAACAGATGTCGGTGGTCTATCAGCCCCTGTTTGATATTCAGCAGCGCCGAGTAGTCGGCTGTGAATGCCTGCTGCGCTGGAACCACCACGCCCGCGGGTTAATTAAGCCCGGCGATTTTATGCTGGTGTCTGAGGAGGCCGGAATTACCACGGCGCTCGGCGAGTGGACCTTGAATGAGGTCTGTAGCCAAATGCGCAGTTGGCAATTACAGGGCATGGATGTGGCATATGTCTCCATTAATATTGAAATGTCTCAGATAGCCGATCCGGCCTACCCAGAATTAATACTCGACGCCCTGGAGCATCAGAAGCTCGATGCCTCCTGTTTAATGTTTGAAATTGGCGAGGAATTGGTGCTTGCCAACCTTACCCAGGTGACCCAGTTTATTCGCACCCTGAACCAAATGGGTATTCGTTTTTGTGTCGATGGTTTTGGCTCCTCTGGTAAGAATTCCAACTATCTGAAAAACTTGCCCGTCGAAGCACTCAAGCTCGACCACCGGCTCTTGATGCGGGTCAATGGTACGCGCCAGCATATCGACCTGATCCAGGCTCTTACCGGCATTGGCGACATTCTTGATAAAACGGTGATTGCGGTTGGCGTCGAACGGGTGCGCCAGGAGGAGGTATTGGCGGAAATCGGCTGTCATTTTGCCCAGGGTTTTCTCTACGGTAAGCCGATGAGTGCCGAGTATTTCGGTAAGAGTTACCAGCAATTGGCGGCCAGCCAAGGGTCGCGTTTAAACTAGTACTTCACCTCCGCTTCCGTTAGCGGTAGTACAAAACGCTCTGCCATACCGCCCTTGGCTCGGGTCGCGCAGGGGTGAATCATTTACTGGTTTGTGTTATCTAAAAACAGGATACTTGCAGGTCACAAAATAGTGGGCAAATTACCCGCCCTGCCACTAGACTCTGCGCCAAAATATCAAAGCCAGCACCGCCCCCGGTGCTTTTCGACAATAGTAATTCGACGGATAACAAACGATGACCGATTACACCGCCCCTCTCGATGAGATGAACTTCCTCGTCAATGACGTACTCGGCATAGCCAAAATAGCGACCTTGCCCGGTTATGAAGAGTGTTCCTCAGAACTGGTTGAAGCCATTTATGGCGAGGCCGGGCGCTATTTTTCAGAAGTGATCGCTCCGACCAATCAAAGTGCCGATGGTGAGGGCTGCCGCGTTGAAGATGCAGCGGTGGTAAGTGCGCAGAGCCTTGACGGTTTGTACCAGGGTTTTGTTGCTGCGGGCTGGCCGGCACTGAGCGGTGATCCGCAATTTGACGGTCAGGGTATGCCCCATCTGGCAGGTGTTGCCGTCGAGGAAATGTGCCAAAGCGCCAATTTAAGCTTTTCCCTCTTGCCCCTACTGACCAAGGGTGTGATTACGGCAATCGAGCGCTTTGCCAGTGATGAGCAAAAGGCCGCCTACTTGCCGCAGCTGATTAGCGGAGAGTGGACCGGCACCATGAACTTGACCGAATCTCAGGCCGGCACTGACCTGGCGGCCGTGCGTGCCAAGGCCGTGCCCGTCGATGATCACTATCTGATTTCGGGGCAGAAGATATTTATCACCTGGGGTGATCATAGCTACACCGACAATATTGTACATTTGGTACTGGCCCGCACGCCCGATGCTCCGGAGGGCGTGAAGGGTATTTCGCTGTTTATCGTGCCTAAATTTATTCTCGATGCCGATGGTCAACCTGGTCAGCGCAATGATGTCTATCCGGTTAGCGTTGAACATAAAATGGGCATACACGCCAGTCCGACCTGTGTGCTTAGCTTTGGTGACAACGACGGTGCTGTGGGTTATTTGATCGGCAACGAGAACGAAGGCCTGAGTTATATGTTTGCGATGATGAATCACGCTCGTCTGGCCGTTGGCCTGCAGGGTGTCGCCATCGCCGAGCGGGCCTACCAGCAGGCTGTCAGCTACGCCCGCGACCGTGTGCAGGGCAATGCACCGGGGCAGGCGGAAAGGGTTACGATCATTCATCACGCCGATGTACGGCGCATGTTGATGATGATGAAATCTCAGACCGAGGCGGCTCGTGTGCTGTCTTATTCTGCTTTCGCCCATTGGGATTATCTCAGTCACAGTCCCGATGCTGAAACTCGTGCCTACCACCAACGCCGGGTCGATTTCCTCACGCCGCTGGTCAAGGCTCTCGCTACAGAGGTCGGCAACGAGGTCGCCTATATTGGCGTACAAGTACACGGTGGCATGGGCTTTATCGAGGAGACGGGCGCCGCACAATATATGCGGGATGCTCGTATTTTGCCTATTTATGAGGGCACCAACGGCATTCAGGCCTTGGACCTGATCGGTCGTAAATTGCTGCGCGATCAGGGTGTGGCGGCCAGTGAGTTGTTTGCCGATTTAAAACGAGACTTGCAGAGTGCCGAGGAAGTGGGTTTGGCGCATTTGGCCGAGCCGGTATTAAACAGTTTCGGGCAGTGCGAAGAGGCAATTGCCTTTGTTTTTGAACAAGCCCGTAGTGATGCCCATTTTGCTGGTGCAGTGGCCTTCGATTTATTGTTGCTCATCAGCAATAGCGTTGCGGCGGCCTTGATGGTGAAAAGTGCTAGCGCCGCCCAACAAAAGCTTAATGCTAACAGCGACCAGACCTTGTTCTACACAACCAAGTTGGCAACGGTACAGTTTTATATTGAGCACGTATTGCCGCGAACGGAGGCCTATTTCCGTTCCTTGAAATTTGGTCACGCTTCAACCATGGCGGTGGCTGTCGAGGCCTTTTAAGCCTGGCTACTTAGTAAACTCACCAGCTATCTGCCGGCACCAGTCGGCAATACGCTGTGTGCTGAGTTCAAACTGACTGTCCTCGTCCAGGGCCAGGCCGAAGAAGTGCTGGCCATCGGGGCTGAGGGCTTTGGAGGCGCTAAAGCGATAACCGGCAACGCTGGTTAGGCCTATAGTCCTCGCCCCGAGACTGTCAACCTTGGTCCATAAATATCCCAGAGCATCCTGAAACCACTCGGGGTAACCCTCCTGATCGCCGAGGCCGTAGATGGCCACGGTTTTTCCGACCCAGTTGATGGTGTCGATACTGTCCCAGCTATTCTCCCAGTCCTCCTGTAGCTCGCCGTAATCCCAGGTGGGAATGCCGAAAATAATATGCGAGTAGTCGGCGGCGCAATCTATAGCTGTGTCGGCGATATTGTAGATGTCGACCTGTAGCTGGGGGGCGAGTGCGGCGGCAATTTTCTCGGCGGCGATTTCCGTGTAACAGGTGGAGGAGCCGTAAAATAATGCGATGCTGCCACGCGGCTTCTGGGCACTGGTATCACTTTGGTTCACTAGCGACAGCCCTGGAAGTCGAGTTGGCGCCACACCTCATAGACGATCACCGCCGCGGCATTGGATAGGTTCATACTACGGCTGTTGGCCTGCATGGGAATACGCAAGATATTCTCCTTTGCTAAGGCCTCGATAAATTCCCGGCTCAGCCCGCGCGTTTCTGGGCCAAACACGAAAGTGTCATTGGCCCGGAAGCGGGGCTGGCAGTGAGTGTTTGAGCCCTTGGTGCTAATGGCAAAAATACGTGGTGCTTGTTCCTCGTTCTGTTTGCGAGCCCCTGGCGTTTGGTTCTCTAGCCCGTGATTTGCTACTAGTCCTTGATCTGCTAGCAGCCCTTGATCTATTAGATAGTCCTGCCAGCATCCATGGCTTTTAACCGCTTGCCATTCACCGTAGTCAAGTCCGGCGCGGCGCAGTTTTTTGTCATCCATAGCAAAGCCCAGGGGCTCTATGAGGTGAAGATGAAAGCCGGTGTTGGCACAGAGGCGGATAATGTTGCCGGTATTGGGGGGAATTTCTGGCTCAAACAGCACGATATTGGGCATGGGGATCTTGTCGAGTAAAAACGCAATTTTCGCTGTATTAATGGGCTCATTACAAGGCCTGTTTTGTTATCGTCGGTATGAGATGGTATAGGCGCTTGTGCCTGATCAGACTGTGTGTAAAATCCCCGCTTGATGTGCGCTGTGTCGGCTGACAAAGGGTGCTCTTAAACTTTTATTAATGAGTAATCGATGCACCTGAAATGTATCAAGCTGGCGGGCTTTAAATCCTTCGTCGACCCCACGACCGTGTCTTTCCCCAGTAAGCTCTGTGCTGTGGTTGGCCCCAATGGCTGTGGTAAGTCGAATATTATCGATGCCGTGCGCTGGGTGATGGGTGAGAGCTCGGCCAAGCATTTGCGCGGCGAGTCGATGACCGATGTTATTTTTAATGGCTCAGGTGGCCGCAAGCCGGTGGGTCAGGCCTCGATAGAGCTGGTTTTTGACAACAGCGATGGCACTCTCAGTGGTGAATACGCCAGCTACAGTGAAGTATCTGTGCGGCGCATGGTCTCTCGCGAAGGTCAGTCGAATTACTACCTGAATGGTAGTAAATGTCGGCGCCGCGATGTCACCGATGTCTTTCTTGGTACCGGTCTGGGCCCGCGTAGCTATTCGATTATCGAACAGGGCATGATTTCCAACCTGATTGAATCAAAGCCCGAAGAATTGCGGGTATTTATCGAGGAAGCTGCCGGGATATCGAAGTATAAGGAGCGTCGCAAGGACACCGAAAGTCGCATCCGTCGCACCCGGGAAAACCTCGAGCGCCTTACCGATATTCGCGAAGAGCTGGGGCGTCAGCTGTCTCGTCTCGAGCGTCAGGCCGAGGCGGCGGGCAAATACACTATTTTCAAGCAGGAGGAACGTCTCCTGCGGGCTCAGTTACAGGCCCTACGCTGGTACGACCTGGACCAGCAGGCGCAAATCAAACGCGAAATCATCAGCGAGCAAAGCCTGCAAATTGAAGCCTATCTGGTCGATAGAGCTCACCAGGGCGCGGAGCTGGAGAGGTTTCGCCTCGAACATACTGAGAATAGCGATAAGTTCAACGAAATTCAGAGCCGCTACTATGCGGCGGGTGCCGAAGTTGCGCGCCTTGAACAGTCGATAAAGCATGCCGAAGATAGAGCCCGCGAGTTGCGCGAGGATCTTGAGCAAACGCGACGCAATTTCGCCGAGTCGGAACAGCATTTACAGTCCGACCAAAGTAAGGCTAAGGGCTGGCAGGCGGAGTTGGCCGAGATCAGCCAGCAGCTAAGCGCCATGCGCGCGGCGGAAGTACTCTCTGCCGAGGCTCTCAAACACTCCGAGCAGGGTATGCAGGGCTGGCAGGCCGAATGGGATGAGTTTAATAAAACCGCTTCGATTGCCCAGCGTGAGGTCGAAGTCCAGCAGTCGCGCATTCAGCACCTCGATACCTCTGTCGATAAGTTGGGGCAGCGCATACAGCGTTTCAACAGCGAGCGGGCCAACCTCGATCAAAGCGCCGAGGGTGAGGATATTGAACTGCTGGAGGCCAATATTGGCGAGTGCACAGAGGAACTGGCGGCCCACGATTGCCAGATCGAAGAGGTGCGCTATCAAATCGAGCAGAGCCGCAGCGAAGGGGTGGCACTTGCCAATGCCCTGAGTAGCGCTCGCGAGCAGGTGCAAACCTTGAGTGGCCGGGCGGCATCCCTGGAAGCCCTTCAACAGGCCTCTCTGGGCGATGATGCTAGTCAACGCACCTGGCTGGAGAGCAATCAGTTATCTTCGGCCACGCGTCTGGCGGACGATTTGCTCGTCGACAGCGGTTGGGAAACAGCCGTCGAGACGGTACTTGGCGATTTCCTGCAGGCGGTGTGTGTCGATAACATTGATGTTTATGCGCAATCCATTGCTGCCATTGATAGTGGTAGTGTTTTACTGCTTGACGAGGCAGTGATTGCCGGCGCCGATAGCAGCGCGCTTACTCAACAACTGCTGGTCAAGGTTAGTGGTGCCGACCGGCGAGCGGCAGCTGTACTGGCCGGCGTTTTGACGGCTGAAAATCTCGATGAGGCCCTGGTATTGCGTGCCAGCCTCGCGCCCCACCAGTCGGTGATCAGTCGCGACGGTCTATGGTTTGGACCCAACTGGGTGCGTGTCGCCCGCGAGGTCGATGCGTCGGCGGGGGTGCTGCTACGCAAGCGCGATCTGGACGAAACCCATAGCCAATTATCGGCCCTGCGCGAGGAAGTCGAGACCTTACTCGAACAGCAGGAAAGCAAGCAGCAAGCCTTAAAGGCCTGCGAAGCCCAGCGCGCGACATTGGATTCCGGCCGCAACGGGTTACAGCAGCAAAGCGCACAGCTGCAGTCGAAACTTAATGTCACCAAGGAGCGTATCGGTCAGATCGCCCAGCAGAAAACCCGCATTGCCGACGAACTGGAAGAGGCGCGCATGCAGCTCGAACAGGATCAGGAGCGCCTGCGCGACTGTCGTCAGGTGCTGGAGTTGGGCATCGAGTCGATGACCGGGGATAACCTGCGCCGCGAACAATTATCGACCCAGCGTGACCAGCTGCGTAAATCTCTGGACGACGACAGACAGCGTGCGCGCCACGATCGCGACAAGGTTCACGAGTTGGCGATGCGAGAACAGTCGGTAAGCACCCAGTTAACGTCGATCAAAGAGGGTATAGCCCGCCTTGAAGTGCAGGTTGAGCGCCTGCAAGAACGTCAACAAAGCCTACTCAACAGTGCCGAAGGTGAGCAAGACCCAGGAAATGATCTCAAGCGCGAGCTAGAGGCTCGCTTAGAGCAGCGCTTGCTGGTGGAGAAAGAACTGAGTGTGGTGCGTGCCCGAGTACAGGAGGCCGAGCACAGCATGCGTGGATGCGAAGCCGAACGCAGTCGTCTCGAAGCCGCTCTGGAAAAACAGCGCAGTGCCCTTGAGCAACAGCGACTCGCCACCCAGGAACTGGAAACGCGAGCGCAGACCATTGCCGAACAGGTGGCCGAGGCCGACTATGTGCTCGCCGAGGTGATTGCCGATTTACCTGAGGATGCCGATGAGCCGGAGTGGCTGAGCCGCTTGCAGCAGGTTGAGAAACGTGTGCAGCGCCTTGGTGCGATCAATCTTGCGGCGGTGGACGAGTTTAAAATTGAGTCGGAGCGTAAAACCTACCTCGATGCCCAGGATGGTGAACTCAATGAGGCGCTGGAAACCCTCGAGAGCGCTATTCGTAAAATTGATCGGGAGACGCGTACGCGCTTCCGGGAAACCTTTGATGCCATCAACCAGTCTTTACAGGCCTTGTTCCCGAAGCTGTTTGGCGGCGGTCATGCCTATTTGGCCTTGACCGGTGATGATTTACTCGACACTGGGGTTACCATCATGGCCCAGCCCCCGGGTAAGAAGAACGCCACCATTCATTTATTGTCTGGGGGAGAAAAGGCCCTGACGGCGATTGCCCTGGTGTTTTCCATCTTCAAACTCAACCCAGCACCATTTTGTATGCTCGACGAGGTCGACGCTCCCCTCGATGATGCCAATGTGGGGCGCTATGCCGGTATGGTTAAAGAAATGTCTGAAACGGTGCAATTTATTTACATTACTCACAATAAAATTGCCATGGAGATGGCGCATCAGCTGATGGGGGTAACAATGAATGAACCAGGGGTTTCCCGTCTTGTGTCAGTCGATGTTGACAAAGCCGTAGAACTAGCACAATAATAACTAAAACAAGTACCTAGATATGCTTTGTAAAGTAAATTACATGAAAAACCATAAGCCTTTTGCCGCCGGCATCAGAAAAATTGGAAAGGTGGATATGCCATGGACCTAGGTAGTCGAGAAATCCTACTTGCGCTAGGCGCACTGTTGATCGTGGCCATTTTGCTGGATGGCCTACGCCGCGTGCGCAGTGCGGGCCGGGGTAAGTTGCGCGTAAAACGTCGTCGTCAGCCTATATTTGACGATGATGATTTTGATGAATTCGGTAGTGAGCTGCCCAATGGCAAGGCTCGCGTGGTGGGTTTTCGGGACCAGGGTAGTGCCGCGGAATTGAGCCAAACCATCAAGGCTAACCGCGAATCTGATAGCAGTCGACTGACCTCACCCTTTCGGGAGTCCGAGTCCGAGCTCGTCGATCCAGAACTCGTCGATCCAGAACTCGTCGATCCAGAGCTCAGCGAGTATCAGTCTGCAGAATTTGATGGCAGCGAAGTTGTTACCGAGCCAGCCCTGGAGAGCCATGAGGGCGAAGCTATGCTCTACGGCGACTCCGCCCTTGATCCAGAGCCTCCCGTCGAGACGAGAGAGGAAACACAAATCTCTTTGTTTAAAGATGATGCCAGCGCCAACGATAAGGCGCTCGAACTTGAAGATGGTTCGCTGGGGCAAGACCCTGTGGATCAGGCCATTGTCGTACCTGCACTAGAACCTCAGAAAAAGAGTCGCAGGGGCAAGACACTCAAAGATGTTTATAGCAGGTCTCGTGGTAGTAAAGGCAAGGCGGGTAGTGCATCCGCTCAAGTTGCGGCTGCGAACGGTGAGGATGTCGTCATCCTCCATCTGATGGCGGAATCGGGTCGGGAGTTCGGGGGCGAGGACTTACTCAAGGCGGTAGTTGACAATGGCATGCGCTATGGCAGCTTGAAGGTTTTTCATCGCCATATGCGCGAAGATGGTTCCGGAGATGTGCTTTTTAGTATGGCCAATGCGGTAAATCCGGGCACCTTTGAATTAAACACCATGGGGGAGTTCTCCACACCGGGGGTGACTTTTATGATGGTGCTGGATGACAGCGAGGAGCCTCTGGCGACTTTTGATCTGATGCTGGCCTGTATTCACGGTGTTAATTCGGCCATTGGTGGGCAGTTGCAAGATCAGCAGCGCAGTGCCCTCAGCCGACAAACTGCGGAACACTATCGACAGCAAATTATGGACTTTAATCGTCGACGTTTAACAGCCAGCGTTTAGCCCCCTTGTGGGGCTCGCGATAGGGGGAAGTTCTCTGCAAAATGAGTGATCAGTCGAATTTGGCCCTTGAGCAGGCCAGCACAGAAGCCGCGACATTGCGTGAGCAGCTCAACCATCACAACTATAGTTACTACAGTCTCGATGCCCCGCAGATCAGCGATGGCCAGTACGACCAGCTATTGCGTCGTTTGGAAACTCTTGAAAAGTTATTCCCGGTGCTTTGCAGTGCGGATTCGCCAACCCAGCGGGTTGGCTCGGCGCCGTTGGCACTCTTTGAGTCTGTGCAGCACGCGGTACCCATGTTGTCCCTGGCCAATGCCTTTGATGACGACGAACTGAGAGATTTCGAGCGCCGCCTACAGACACGGCTCGATGACGACAGTGCGATTACCTTTGTCTGTGAACCAAAGCTCGATGGGGTGGCGGTGAGCCTGCTCTATCACGATGGCGTTTTGGTGCAGGGTGCGACCCGGGGTGACGGTTTTCAAGGTGAAAATATCACCGCCAATGTGCGGACTATTAAGTCAATTCCCCTGAAATTACAGGGCCAGGGCTTTCCCCCTGTGCTTGAAGTGAGGGGCGAAATTTATCTACCCCGGGCCGGTTTTGAGGCCATTAACGCCCAGGCGCTGGCGCGGGGAGAGAAGCCCTTCGTCAACCCACGCAATGCGGCGGCAGGAAGTTTGCGACAGCTGGATTCACGGATTACCGCAACTCGGCCCCTCGAAATGTGCGCCTATAGTCTGGGGCTGGCTGAGGGTGGTAACTTGCCGGCTACCCACCTGGCAACAATGAGCTGCCTAAAGGCCTGGGGCTTCTTAACCAACAGTTTGATGGAGGCAGTGGTTGGCATAGAGGCCTGTGTTGTTTACTACCAACGGCTGGCAGAGTTGCGGCCAGGGCTGGCCTATGACATCGATGGCATCGTCTACAAGGTCGATAGTTTTACCTTGCAGGAGACCCTCGGTTTTGTCGCACGAGCTCCACGCTGGGCCATCGCGCGCAAATTCCCTGCCGAAGAGGCGAGCACACGTTTACTGGACGTGGAGTTTCAGGTCGGGCGCACCGGGGCTATTACCCCCGTGGCTCGTCTTGAGCCGGTGTTTGTTGGTGGCGTGACTGTCAGCAATGCCACCCTGCACAATGAGGATGAGGTACAGCGTCTCGGCCTGCGGCTGGGCGATCAGGTGGTGGTGCGGCGGGCCGGCGACGTCATTCCACAGATTGCCCGTGTACTACCACGGCTTGACGACTCCCTCAATGCTATTGCTAATAATCAATTAAAGGACATCGTTTTCCCCATAATCTGCCCAGCCTGTGGATCAGAGCTACAACGCAGCGAAGACCAGGCGGTGCTGCGTTGTACTGGTGGTCTTGTCTGTGGGGCTCAGCGCAAAGAGGCGATCAAGCACTTTGCCTCGCGCAAGGCTCTCGATATCGATGGTTTGGGGGATAAAATCATTGACCAGCTGGTCGATGCCGAACTGATTGATACGGTTGCCGATCTGTTTACCTTGCGTGTCGAACAACTGAGCGAGCTGGAGCGCATGGCGAGTAAGTCGGCGAGCAATCTTGTTGCCGCCATCGCCACGTCGCGCCAGACTACCTTGCCACGTCTACTTTTTGGCCTCGGTATTCGCGAGGTGGGAGAGACGACGGCCAAGCTTCTCGCCACTCACTTTGGTTCGCTGCAAAAATTGCAGGAGGCCGATGCCGAGACCTTGCTGGCGGTGCCCGATGTCGGGCCGGTGGTGGCTGCTTTTGTCGAACAGTTTTTCAGTAACCATCATCACCTGAGTATTATTGCCAACTTGCGTGAGGCCGGTGTTGAGTGGCCCGATATTCAAGCACTCGATACTCAAACATTGCCTCTAGCGGGACAGGTTTGGGTCTTGACCGGTACCTTGGCGTCGATGAGTCGCGGGCAGGCCAAGGCACAACTCGAAGCGCTGGGTGCGAAAGTAACCGGCAGTGTTTCGGCTAAAACTACCTGCCTGGTGGCGGGTGAAAGTGCTGGTTCAAAGTTGACCAAGGCGCGATCTCTCGAGGTCAAGGTCCTTGATGAGGCGGAGTTGTTGGTGCTGTTACAGGGTACTGCATAGTGGCTCAGGTTGTACTTCTCCCTAAGGAGAGTGTTACGAAGCAGGGTTTTAGTCTTTGTATCTTGTAGTTCACTGCCGCGAGCTCGAATATAATACAGTGCGCACGTTGCGATTTTTAGTTTAGCTGGGGTTGGTTATGCAGGAAGAGTCCGTCGTTTACGGTTGTATTAAAGATACGGTGTATCGTGCCGATGGCGTGGACCGCATAGCGGTTAACCGTGCGGCGATGGCCTCACTGCCCAGTGCCGACAGCTGGCCCTTGTTGAGCTGTGAAATGTTTACCTCGTCGAGTCAGCTTGCCGCTGATATCACGCAGCACACAGAAATAGTTCACTTTGGCGCGCCCTACCAGGGTATCGAATACGAGTGGCAAATGTGGATTGAGCAATTTGAAGGACTGCTGCGAAAAATGTATTGGGTCAGTGCTTACGTACACCTGGAGACGGAGTTGTCTGGGGTGCATTCCTTTATCTGGGAGAGCATTGACGCGGAGTTTCACAGCCCCGGTAGTGATGATATTCGCCTGCGCTGCGAGTGGGTGAAGGACGCTATTTGACTCTGTGAGCGCTCCGTACCTAATTTATCTCGTAAAATCCCTCTCGAATGCGATGGATACCTAGCGCCTGTGGCTGGCGGTCAGAAATTAAGCAATTTCCAGTTTTATCTGGGTGGGCTCGGAAGCAGCGCGGTGGCCATGGGCCTGCAGGTGGTCATCTTCCCCTGGCTTGTGGTCGGTGTACTCCACGAACCGGCCGACCGAGTCGGGCTCGCGCAAATGGCGGTGATGCTGCCGAATCTCCTGCTCATATTATGGGGCGGGGCACTCTCCGATAACCGCCACCTCGGCAGTTATCTTTTTCGTCTGTATCTCATGTATTTATTGCCCTTCGGCATGATGCTTGTGGCCGTGATTAATGGCTTTTTAAGCTATCAGTTATTGATAATCTTTGGCGCCAGCTATGGTGTTATTACCGCCTTCATTCAGCCGGCTCGGGAAAGTCTGCTATCACAGGTTGCTAGTGAAGATTTACAAGGTTCCGTGGTGCGCACTACCCTGGTGCAATTTGCGGCACAAAGCCTCGGTTACTTGTCTGCGGGCCTGTTTGAGCGGATTGGCCTGAGTCTCTTATTGGGTTTTCAGATGCTGATGTTTGTGGTGGCGGGGCTACTACTTCGCGCGAGTCATCCGGCCACAGTGGCTTTGAACAAGGGGCACGAAGGCCAGTCCCAGGGCATTGTCGCCGGCTTACGGGCAGTGTGGCACCACGCCCGTCTACGACCCTTGATGCTCTTGGTTGGCGCCACAGGTTTCCTGGGCTTTGGTGTGTATTTGGTCGCAATGCCTCTGATGACACGGGAAGTTTACGGACAGAGTGCGGTCTTTTATGCGGGCTTACAATTGAGTTTCACGGCGGGGGTCCTGCTCGCCAACGTCCTTTATTTGCGCCTGCGAGGGGGCTTCAGCCAGCCCGGTCGCGTGTTGGTGATCAGCCTGTTTTGCCGTGGTTTGATTATGCTACTGATAGCCATGCATCTACCCGTTAGTCTACTGTTCCCGGCGGTACTGGTGTGGGGCATGTTTTCCGGTATATCCATTAGTCTGGGGCGCATGATGACCCACACCGAGGCTCCAGAGGATTACCGCTCGCGTGTGGTGTCAATTTACCAGCTGGCTTTTTTTGGCACGGCACCTCTTGGTGCCTGGGTGACGGGGCAGTTAATCAGCGCCCAGGGTGTGCTAGAAACCTTTGCTGGCCTCGGTGCCCTGACCGTGTTGGTGGCCTCCCTGGGTATTTTTAGCCAGCTTTGGCGATCACCGAGCGGAAAGCGAGTAGAGCCGCAGTAACCGCAACATTGAGAGATTCAACCCCGTTAGCCATGGGGATATTTAACTGTTCGGTGGCCAGTCGATTAACTTCCTTAGAAACACCGTCTGTTTCGTTACCAAGTACATAAATCGTTCGAGCTTGAGCCTGGTGCACGGCTAGATCGGTTCCCTGTGCCGCGTTTAAGGTGCAAATACTCGTATCCTGGGTGGCGAATTCGGCGAGGGCTGTGGGCAGGCTATCGCAGCGATAAATGGGACAGCGGAAGAGGGTGCCGGCACTGGCTTTAATCACCAAGGGTGAGAGTGGTGCACAGCCTTTAGTGGGTAGTAATAAACCGTCGATGGGGCTAGCGCAAATGGAGCGAATTACCATCCCCAGGTTCTGCGGGTTGGTGATGCGATCGAGGGCGATTAAACACAGGTCTTTAGGCTTTTGTTTGATTAAGCTTTGATAATCGCCATAGTTTGGGCACTGTAGATCGAGGGCAACCCCCTGATCCTGGCGCTGATTGCGTGAAATTCGCGATAGCTCCTGGCGGCTGTGGTGGTGTATTTCAATATCACGGGCCTCGGCCAGGGCGATAATTTTCTTGATATTGGCGTCGCTGCGATTGCTGCTGGCCAGGTGCAGGCGATAGGCGGGAATGGCTGTTTCCTGGAGTGCCTCTAATACCGTTTTACGACCGAAGACCGTGAGTAATTGTTTGAAAAATTGTTGACGTTCGGCATAGCTCATACAATGGCTTCAGGACAGGGAAGGGGAACCCAGAATTATAGCCTTTCTGACACGGAGAATAAGTGTGTTGACGCGGGAAATAGGGGGTTTACTGAGATTGACGCAGTCGTACAAGTAGCTACCTTACTGAGACGAGAGGCGATACGCTGCCTTCTACCCTGGGCATATCCACTGGTAGGAGGAAGAGAAGAAGCTCGTTTTGCTTGAGAGGTTTTGAATAGAAATAGCCTTGAATCAAGTCGCAGCCAAAAATTTGTAATATCGTCAGTTGTTCTTGCTCTTCGACGCCCTCGGCAATGGTGGTCAGCTTGAGGTCTTTACCGATACTGATGATACTTTGTACCAGGCGCTTACCTTTGACGTCAGTGGTAATTTTGTCAATAAAACTTTTGTCGATTTTGAGTTCATGAATGGGCAGGCTGGCCAGTAGACTGAGGGATGAAAAACCGGTGCCAAAGTCGTCGAGGGAAATTTTTACGCCAATGTCATCGAAGCGTTGCAGCACGCGAATGGCCAGTTGTAAGTCTTCAATAAACATACTCTCGGTGACTTCGAGCATGAACGACAAATCATCATTGTCGTAACGTCCTATCTCTTTTCGGAAAAACTCAAAAAACCCCTCGGTGAGTAATTGTTGTACCGAAACATTGATCGATAGGCGCAGTGGGCCAACTTGACGGCATATTTCCTCAACTTCTTTGATGGCGGTGAAGGTAATAAACTGCCCGAGTTCATTCATTAACCCCATGCTTTCGGCAATGGGTATAAAGTCGCTGGGTGGCACGGAGCCGAGGTCGCGACTGTGCCAGCGCACCAGGGCTTCGACTCCCATTGTATTGTCTGTGCCAGTGATAACTTGCGGTTGATAGACCATGGACAACTCGTTGTGTTCGATGGCATGGCGTAGCTCCCTTTCAATCGTCGTGTTATAGGCGCTGCGTTCTTCGAGCTCGGCAGAGAACAGAAAGGCTTCATTACGGTGTTTTTTCGCCTCATACATGGCGATATCTGCTTTGCTGAGGAGAGTTTCAAGCTCACTGCCATTGTTCGGTGCGCAGACGATACCTATGCTGGAGGTGACCGAAAACTCAGTGTTGTCCACGGTAATGGCTTGCATCAAATCGTTGATAAAGTTGTTGGCGAGCTGTAGTAAATAATGGCTGTCAGTTTCGGGCGTAAAAATAATAAATTCATCGCCACCATGGCGAATATTCAAATCTTCAAATTGCGCCTCTATGCGCCGAGCCACCTCAATCAATATTCGGTCGCCGGTCGAGTGGCCGTAGTGGTCATTAATAATTTTGAAATTATCGAGGTCAATAAAAAAAAGTGCGAACTTGCCATCACAGGATTGAGACCATTTGTCGAAATGACTGGCCAGATAATAGCGATTGGGTAGGCCGGTGAGCTGGTCGTGGTTGGCCTGGAAAATGAGGTGCTGCTGTGACTTTTTTTGTTCTTGATTAAAGAATTTGAACATCAGGAAGAGTAATAGGTGAAAGATGACCAACGGGGAGACTTCCCACGCCAAGGTTGGCAAATAATATCCGTAGAGAGTGTGTCGCTCGAGGGAGGTCAGGGTGTAGTACTGGTAGTTGGGCTCATAACGAATGGAGAAGAGGGCATTAAAGCGGGGTTCGAACAGGGCATTAATCGACAGGACTTTGCCGCTATCGCGTAGTTCCTGTGGGGATAGCCCAGCCTGAATTTGCATTTGCTGAATAAAGTAATCCACCATTGCGGCAGGTATGGGTGCGCCATACTCCTTGGGGTTCGTCTTGAATATGGGTCTTGAGCTGTAAATAAAATGATAGTCATCCCGGAACAGTTGCAGGATGGTACCGCGCGCGAGCTGGTTGTTTTTCCAGTCATAGCGATCAATGTTGTGCCCGATGGCGCTGGTGAGTACGGCAACGACCTCGCCCTGTTGTCGCAGGGCATAGTGAACCGGGAGAGCCTGGGTGTTGAGACGAGGGATGAAGCGATTACTGCCGATGACGAGCTCGTCCCGTGCCAGTATCCTTCGAAAATTGTACTGGGAAATGGGGTCGTTGAGCTGGGTGTTGAGGTTTTCGATGGTGTTTATTTCATCGCTGGCGACAATCAGCTTACCGGTGGCATCTCTGATCATGAAGGCGGAAATCTCAGAGCTGTTGGCCACCTCGCGGGTGATGAGCTCTTTTAGCTTGCCGGTATCCTGTAGGAGGTTTAATTCTAATATTTCTTCGCCAAGTCTGTGGAAGGTGCTTTTTTGGTGATTGAGTAAAGCTAGCGTCGCGCTGAAACTGACATCATTTAAATAACGCAGCTCGGTATAGGCATCTTCCTTTACCTTATTCCACTGGTGTACTGCCAGCACAATAAGAACCCCTATTGAGCTGAACAGCAGAAATAAATAGATACGCCATAATTGGCTAAGTACTTTCATCCGTGAGTACTCGTTACCGAAGATAGGTGGGCTCAATAATAATAGAAGGCCTGATTAATATGTCAATATTAACCTGTAACTTTTCACCCGTAGCCTGATTTAGTTGCTGTAGCCGTTCATTTCTTTTCAACCATCTCCGTGGCCAATCCCGCCTGGGTCCAGGCCTCAAAACCACCGTCAATATGACAGACTGGCTTTAAGCCCATGTTTTGCAAGGCTAAAGTGGCGAGGGCAGAACGATGGCTCTTGGCGCAGTAGAGGACGAATTTCTTGCCCGATGAAAAAATATCGCGGTGATATTCACTCTCTGGGTCGACCCAAAACTCCAACATACCCCGCGGTGCATGTAGGGCGCCGGGTATTTTGCCGCCACGGGGTAGTTCACGTACGTCGCGGATATCGACAAAAACCGCGCCCTCATCATTGATGAGGGCGGAGGCCTGCTCAAGACTGAGGGTTTCTATTTCTGCTAGGGCATTGTCGACAAGCTGCTTGGCGCTGACTTTCATGGCTATTGTCTCATTTTATAGTTATAGAAAATTGCTGTGCCTTCGATACTACGCGAAAGGAGTGCTTGTTTTGTAGTGTTTTATCGGGGTGGATAGGTTTAAATATACTTCATAAAATAAGAAAGCCTTATAACTTCAGACATAATTGCAGCGGGGATAATCACATGGAATATCGTACATTGGGTCGCACCGACCTCAAGGTCAGCGCCATTTGCCTGGGCACCATGACCTGGGGCGAGCAAAACAGTCTCGATGACGCCATCGAGCAAATGGACTTTGCACTTGCCGCAGGCGTGAACTTTTTTGATACCGCCGAGATGTACCCGGTGCCGCCGCGTCCCGAAACTCAGGGCCGCACCGAAGAATATGTCGGTGAGTGGTTTGCCCGCCGCGGTAAGCGCCAGGATGTGGTGCTGGCCACCAAGGTTTCCGGTCGCTCCGAAGCTACCGGCGACTGGAAGCACCTGCGCGGTGGCCCGCGTTTAAATCGCCAGCATATCCACCAGGCGGTGCGCGACTCCTTAAAACGCCTACAGACCGATTATATCGACCTCTACCAGGTGCACTGGCCGGAACGCACCACCAATTTTTTTGGTCAGTTGGGTTACCGCCATAAAGAACAGCATGACCTGGCGTCTATCGAAGAAACCTTGGGTGCACTGTCAGAGCTGGTCAAAGAGGGCCTGGTGCGCCACATTGGTCTGTCTAACGAAACCCCCTGGGGTGTGATGGAGTATTTACGTCACGCCAGGGAGGATGACCTGGAGCGCATCGTCAGTATCCAAAACCCCTACAACCTGCTCAATCGTAGTTTTGAGGTGGGCCTCGCCGAGATGGCGATTCGCGAGGACGTCGGCTTACTGGCTTATTCACCCTTGGCGATGGCCATGTTGTCGGGCAAGTATATGCATGGCCAGAAACCAGCGGGTGCGCGTCTGACTCTATTTGATCGTTTCCAGCGCTACTCCAGCCCCCAGGCCGTGGACGCCTCGGAGGCCTATGTCTTATTGGCTAAAGAGCACGGCCTGGACCCTGCGACCATGGCCCTGGCCTATATCAACAGCCGAGAATTTGTCACCAGTAATATTATTGGCGCCACCAATCTTGAGCAATTGCAAAGTAATATTGCCAGTATTGACTGTGAGTTATCAGCGGAAGTGGAGCAGGGCATAGAGGCGCTACATCAGCGTTATTCCAATCCCGCGCCCTAAAATCGTAGCTTAAGGTAATAGCCAATGGGGCCAGCGGCTTATGCTGTTGTGCGCCCCGTTTTTACTTGTATGAGTCATTCTAGTCGTTTCAAAGCTTGAAACGTCGGTGAGTTACTGATCCTTAACCATCATCGTCAAGCGTGAAATACACACCGTTTTTCCCTCTTCACTGCGAATCATTATGTCCCAAACGTGGGTGGAGCGACCCAGGTGCAGTGGTTTGGCGGTGCCATAGACAAAACCCTCTGTGACCGAGCGAATATGGTTGGCATTGATTTCCAGGCCCACGCAATACTGCTTTTCCATATCGATACACAATGCGGAGGCGTGACTGCCCACTGTTTCGGCGAGTAGGCAGGAGGCACCGCCGTGAAGGATGCCATAGGGCTGGCGGGTGCGCTCATCGACCGGCATGCGTGCGGTGATAAAGTCATCACCGAAGTCGGTGTACTCGATACCGGAATTTGTCGCCGCCCCATCGGGGAAATCATTATTGAGTGCATCGAGTGACAGCGGTATTTTCCAGATCGACGAGTTCGATTGGGACATTATTTTTCTTCCTTGTTTCAGTAAGTGCTTTATGAGGTTTTGGGGTAGAGAGCCTGCAGATGTTGTCGCCCATCCTGTTTATCGGCGCTGGCGGGGCCTTTTTTCCTCAAGTGCTCCAGCTGCAGAAAAATGGTATCGCTACTGACCGCTTTCTGTGCCTCCCTAGCGCTGTAGAGCCGCGCATCCAGAGCCTTAAACTGTGCCGACAGTTCATCGTTTGCGGCCAATTCGGCGACTTGCTCCAGACTGTGCAGTGACTCTCGTTGCCAGTGCACCTGCGCCCAGTCGATAATGGCCTGGCGCAATGCCGGGTAATTGTCGGTGGCACAGGCCATGCGTATCGCCTTAAACAATGCTTTGTCAGATATGGCTGCTGCACCTGTTGTCGATGCCAATTTGTCGGTGGGACGATTGCGCCACCATAACAGCGCAAAAATCGTGGCGATAATCAGTAAGACAAGATTACCTGCGGCCAGTAACCAGATATAGCTCATTATTGGGCTCGATATGGCTGGTGGCGCATCGGGCGAGGCTGCCTCAGTGTGCTTGGTATCAAGCGCTGCAGTGGGTTCAAGATCCAGCTCTGTCGCGCCAACGGGGGGCAGCACATTGAGGGTGCGGCCCTTGAGCACAGTTTGGCGTAGGCGCTTTGTAGTCGTATCCCACCACTGCACTGCAATATCGGGCAGGGTAATGCTGCCGAGCTGGGTTGGCACGATGGCAATGGACTCCACGCGTTTGCCGCTGACACCGGCCTCGCTCAGGCTATTTTCCATTTGTGCCTGATCGGGATAGAGTTTATAGCTTTTATTGTGGGGTATTTTCAGGGGGGGCAGCTGGCTGCCCATCAAGCCCTGCCCCGTCATGGTGATGGTGCGCGTCAGGGGCTCACCGAGGGTGATATCACCGCTGGTATTGCTCCAGCGCTCCTCTAAGGCTAAGTCCGCGCCGGGCAGCCAGTACTCCAGGGTCGTGTCAGTGGGTATGGCTTTGACCTGTAATTGCTGACTTTCGGTGTTGAAAAAAACCTGTTTGCCTCGTTGCTGGAACAGTGACGAGCTGCGGCGCGAGCGTGGATCTGTGATTACTCCCCGGTACTGAATCGCCGGTATTTCCAGTGTCGAACTACTCTCAGCAAAGATGGCGTAGTGTGTTTCGACCACGGTGTACTGCTTGCCATCGACATCTTTTTGGTACTGGCTCTCGGCTACCTTGAGTACTTGTGCAGCCGCTACGGCCAGTTCGCCCACGGTGAAGTTGCTCATCGGTACGGAGGTGTAGAGGCGCAGAGTAAGCAGAGCCTGCTCCTGGACATAGACTGTGTTTTTATCAAGCAGGGTTTCGGTAAAGACCGCAGCCCCCGTTTGGTGAGTGCTGGCTTTGGCCTCGCTGACATTTATCTCCAGTGCGTTACTAATCTCACCCTTGAATGTGAAAGAGGGAATTAACAGGGCGCCCAGGCGCCTTGGCGAAAGATGCAAAACCCAGCGAGTGGTGGCGATGCTTCGGCCATTGTGATTGGAGTATTGACTGCGTCGGTTGCGGCTTAAGATCTTAAAGTCTTTTTCCAGGGCCGTGAAATCGGGCTCGCCAAACATCGTCTGTTGGTTAAAAATGACATTGAGTTCGAAGCTTTCACCGAGATGTACGCTACTGCGATCAACCTCGCTAAGCAGGTTTGCCGCATAGCTATTGAGGGCGAGGACCAGTAGGCACAGGCCGATAACATATCTACCGAGCGGGTGTTTAACCTTGAGCCGGGTACTTGATCTTCTACTTACCAACGTTCTGTCTCCTGCTGCTGGGGCGGGCTCTGGCTGGAACGACCACGGCCTGTCTCTTGCTGGTGCCGCCAGGCCTCGTATTCAAACTTTCTGCGCATTAAACCGCTGGGGTCGTCGGGTACACGGCGCAACCACTGCTCAAGGGCCTGACGTTGTTCATCGGGCATTTCGTCGGCGGCAGAGGCTTGTGCTTCCGCCGTGTTTTGAGATTCTGTATCGTCAGTTTTTTCTTTATTCTCTGCATTGCCAGGGTCTTTTGCCTCGGCATCTTCTTTGTTTTGCTCAGCACTTTTTTCAGTATCCGATTCTGGGTTTTGCTCTTTATTCTCCGGACTATCCTCGGGATTATAATCACTGTCGTCGGCCTCTTGCTCGCCAGCCTCACCTTCCTGTCCGTCTTGCTCTGAATCGGATGAGGGCTCTCCATCCTCTTTATCGGCGTCGCTTTTATCACCCTCTTCTGAATTCTTGTCATCTTGCGACGGATCTTGCTGCTCTTTTTGTTCTTGCTCCTGTTTCAGGGCTTTTTCAACCAGCTCCTTATTAAAGCTGGCATCTTCATGTTTGTCCTCTAATTCGAGGGCGGCCTGATAGTTTTCCAAGGCGGTTTCTAGCTGCCCGGCTTTAGCCTGGGCATTGGCCAGATTGTAAAGGCTGTCGGCGCTGGCTTCGCTGTTTTTAAAATGCTCTTCGGCAGCGCTAAAGTCACCCTTTTGATAGGCTGCCGAACCTTTCCAGCTGGGGTTTTTGAAGAGGGCTTCAGCTGCCTCCACGTCACCGGCGGCGAGTGCCTTTTGCCCCTGCTGGTCACTGCGCAGCCAGAGGTCCTGCCACTCCATGGCGTGGCTTTTATCCGGCGCAAAAGCCAGTGGGGCGAGAATTAATAAGGCCAGTACGTTGCGGCGAAAGGCCAGTAGTAGAAACGGCAGTAGCGGCAGAACCAGCCAGAAACCACTGTCGTGCCAGGTGTCAAAGGTGCGTTCTAATTGTTGGCTTTGTTCGCTATCAGCACTGTCGAAAATCTGGCTTAGGGCTTCAATGTCACTATCGTCGAGAGAGATCTTGCGGTAGATACCACCATTGTTTTGAGCCAGTTTGCGCAGTGGTGTTTCGCTTAATTGGGCAATGACAATATTGCCTCGACTATCTTTGACAAAGCCACCTTTACCGGCGGAAGACATTGAAGGAATGGGTGCGCCATCTTTTGTGCCGAGGGCTAATACCGAGGTACTAATGCCGGGGTAGCTTTCTAGCTGGGCATTCATTTCTGGTAAATCAGCACTGGGCAGCCCATCGGAAACCAGTAGTACATGGCCATTTTGAAAGCCGCTTTTGCCGATGAGTTCGATGCCTTTTTCCAGTGCCTGCAAGGGTTGATTACCTGCTATCGGCATTATTGTCGGATTAAGGGCGGGCAGCAGGGAGATAATGGTCGCGGTGTCGTCCGTCAGAGGGGTGACGATGTGGGCATCGCCAGCATAGGCGACCAGTGCCGTTGTACCTTCCTGCCGTGTGTGCAGCAGGTCGATGAGTTTCAGGCGGGCGCGAGTCAGTCGGTTGGGTTTGAGATCTTCCGCCCACATAGACGGTGAGAGGTCGAGAAGAATAACCAGTGGCGTTTGTTGCTTGTGTATGGGCAGAGGGATTTTATTCCAACTCGGCCCGGCAAGGGCGAGACAGGCACAGAGCCAGGGGACGAGTAGCCACCAATGCAGGCGCTGGCGCTGCGTGCCGCCATCCTGTTCGATTAGATAGGGCAGCAGCTCGGCAGCGATAACGCCCTGCCAATTACTGTTATTACCACTGCGCCGAGCCAGCAGTAGGGCCAGAGCAATGCCAGGGAGGAGGGCGGTGAGCCACCAGGGGCGCAGCCAGTGGAATTGAGCGATGGCCGTGGCTAGCTCTGCAGAGAACAAGCTCATGCCTTTATCCGACGGATAAGTAGTAATAGGCCGCTCAAGGACAAAGCCACGCCCAGAGGCCAGTAAAACAATGCCCGAGTGGGGCGGAAGGTTTCGGCGTCCTGGCTGACTGGCTCGAGTTGGTCGAGGGTGGCGTAGATTTGCGCTAATTCCTTGGGGTTGCGGGCGCGAAAATACTGGCCGCCGGTTTGTGCGGCAATGGCTCGCAGAGTACCTTCGTCGAGGTCGGCTGAGGGGTTGACGCGACGCACGCCGAATAAACTGCGGCGCAAAATCTCATCGGCACCGACACCGATGGTGTAGATTTTGACCCCATAGGCAGCCGCTAGCTCGGCCGCTTTCAGAGGTTCGACTTCGCCGGCGGTATTGGCACCGTCGGTGAGTAAGATGATGACACGGCTATTTTCCTCTTTATCTTTCAGGCGCTTGACGCCCAGGCCAATGGCATCGCCAATGGCCGTGCCCTTGCCGGCAAAGCCGATCAGGGCCTCCTGCAATAGCGTATTGAGGGTCAGTCGATCAAAGGTTAGGGGGGCTTGCAGATAGGCGTGGTCGCCAAACAGAATTAGGCCGAGTCTATCGCCGCTGCGCCGCTCGACAAAATTGCCAACCACGGCCTTAACCACACTTAAGCGGTCGATTAGCGAGCCCTTCACCTCCATGTCCTCGACTTCCATGCTGCCGGAAATATCCACCGCCAGAAGCAGGTCGCGGCCAGTGATGGGCAGGGCAACGGGCTCGCCGATCCACTGGGGGCGGCTGGCGGCCAACAGGCAGGCGAGCCAGATCAAAGTGAGGAGGGCGAGGCTCGGCCAGTTATTGTGATTCACGGCGGGACCGCTGGGGCTGTCGGCGGCAAGCTGGGCATAAACCGGTGCCAGCAATGCGGCTTGCGCGTCGTCTGCGGGTCTACGCCACCAGCGATACAACCAGGGTAGGGGGGCCAGTGCCAGCATCCAGGGCCAGAGTAAACTCAACATCAGTGAGTAGCCTCGTGTTTGGCAGCGGGCTTATCTGCACTGGGCTTGAAGGCCTTCGATTTTAGCCAGCTCTTCGCTACGTCCCGTAGACATGTCATTTGTGCCCTGCTCAGCGCCGTACTTTTATCGCGGTAGAGGCGCTCGTTGATATCGGCCAAGGCCAGGCTGGTGGATAGTTTTCCGCCACTGTGCCGATCGAGGGCCTCCATCAGGGACTGGCTGGGCATTGATTCGAGCTGGCTGTTGTTCTGTTTATTGGCGTTCTCGTTGGCGATTGATAGGTGAGCCGTTTTGCCGGCACGGCGCAGTAGGGCTAGGGTGTTTTCAATAAACTCACGGTCGGCACCGTCATTGGTAACAGACTCTTGCTGATACCTGGCCCAATGTTGCTGTAGTAAATCCCGGCTTTCAGCGCGAAAATACTGGCGCCGATAGCGTGTCCGCAAATAGCGATACAGCCATGTGATCAGCGCCAAACTAAGTAGCGCGACCAGCCACCAACCGGGAGCGGGTGGCCACCAATGCACGGCCTGGGGCAGGTGAATATCCCTGAGTTGTTCGAGCATGGGCTGAGTCACGAGCGCCTCCGCCGGCCCTGCTTGGCAAACGCCAGACGCAGGGTGTCGAGCACGGGCTCATCTGTGGAGAAGTTGAGTAGTGGTAGCTTGAGGCGCAGGGTGGCCTGTTGCAGGAGTTGCTCCTGGTCGCGATGGCGCTGTTCAAAACGACTGCGCAAACTCGCTTTGGCGGTATTCAATAAGAAACGCTGTGTGCCCTTGCTAACCTGGTATTGCCCGGGTGGAGGCAGCTGGCATTCCAGAGGGTCATGTACCTGGAAGAGATTGAGCTCACAGTGGCGGGCAAGTTCAAAGAGATGGCGCTCGCTTGTTGCGTCGAGGTCGTGAAAATCGCTGATGATCATCAGGCTGGTGCCGGGACGGGCGACGCGGCGAGTGTCCTCGAGTATTTCACTGAGACTGTAGCGCTCGTTAGCGCCGGGCCTCGGTACTGATTGGCTGGCTTGCGGCTGCTCGCGTGGCAAGAGCGCCATACTGGTTTCGTGCAGGGCTCGAATCAATTGCAGCACGCTGTGCTGGCTGCGGCGGGCGCGAATATCACGCTGTTGTTCGGGGCCGAACACCAGTGCACCAATGCGCTCACCGGCATTGAGACCGGCCCAGGCCAACAGACTAGCGATCTCGCAGGCGACGACGGATTTTAAGCGCCGGGAGCCGAAAAACATGGTTTGACGTAAGTCGCAAATGACCATCAACGGGCGTTCGCGTTCCTCGCGAAAAACCTTGGTGTGGGGGCTGGTGGTGCGGGCGGTGACACGCCAGTCGATGGAGCGAATATCGTCACCAGGCTGATAGGGTCGCACCTCGTCAAAGTCCATACCCCGACCACGAAAGCGCGAGCTGCGGGTGCCCGCTAAGGCACTTTTCACGGCATGGTGAGGAAATAGCACTAACTCGCGAGCGGCAAAGCGCAACCTGGCGAGATCGGCTATGGAGGCGACGACACTGGTCGGCGGCTCGGTTTGTTGACCGGGCTTAGACACGGGTGAGTGACTCATCAACTGCGTGCTGCAGCATTGGTACTGAAGGCATCAATCGACTCGAGACTCAGGCGGAGGCGACGTTAGCGATTAGGGTATCGATCACACGGTCGGCGGTAATGCCATTGGCCTCGGCCTCAAAGCTGAGAATCAGGCGGTGGCGCAGAATGTCGTGGGCGACGGCGCGAATATCATCGGGCGTGACAAAATCTCGTCCGTCGAGCCAGGCATTGGCGCGGCTACAGCGGTCGAGGGCAATGGTTGCCCGTGGACTGGCGCCGTAGTCGAGCCAGTTGTCGAGTTGTTCTCCATAGCTCAGTGGCTGGCGGGTGGCCTGAATTAACTGAATGAGATACTCCTCAACATTGTCGGCCATGTGCACGGCGAGGACTTCTTTGCGCGCGGCAAACAGGGTGACCTGATCCACTTGTGGGGGCGAGGGAAGGGAACTGCCGCTGGCCTCATCTCTGACCAGGGCGAGGATCTGCCGCTCGGCAGCGGCGTCGGGGTAGCCGACGCTGACATGTAATAAAAAGCGGTCGAGCTGGGCTTCGGGTAGGGGGTAGGTACCCTCCTGCTCAATGGGGTTTTGGGTCGCCATCACCAGAAACAGTTCGGGCAGGGGGTAAATCTTATTGCCGATGCTGACCTGACGCTCGGCCATGGCTTCGAGGAGGGCCGACTGCACCTTGGCGGGTGCGCGGTTGATCTCATCGGCCAATACCAGGTTGTGGAAAATGGGCCCAGCCTGAAATTCAAAGCTGGCGTTTTCGGGGCGGTAAATATCGCTGCCCGTGACATCGGCGGGCAATAAATCCGGGGTGAACTGTATGCGGTGAAAATCGGCATGAACGCCCTTGGCCAGGGTATTAATGGCCTTGGTTTTAGCTAGTCCGGGCGCGCCTTCGACCAGTAAATGGCCATCGGCCAGCAGGGCCATCACCAGCCGTTGGGCGAGGTGTTGTTGGCCGATAATGGTTTGATTGAGGTAGGAAAGTAAAGCTTGGATCTGCGTGGATACACTCATGGGCAACTTGTACGGACTCTGTTGAAAGATCGAATGACAACTCTTGTTATGGAGGCGATTGTAATGTTTACCAGCTCTGGGGCAAAGGTTTTCTAGCGCCACGCAGTTGGGACAGGGAGGGTGGCGATAGGTTCACTGGCGGAATTTTTTACGAGGGCTGTTGATGACTTGCCTACGGCCTTGGCTTATCCTTGCCGCCCGTTTCAGCATTGCCGGGCCACCCCGGCTATTGGCCGAGAGCCGGAGCATCAAGCGACGGCAATACTTGCAGGCACTATAGGCAATAAATAGGCACTACAGATGAGGGCATTATGTATCAGCTAGCGCGCAGGGCTTTGTTTCTATTACCCACCGAGACCTCCCACCACCTCTCCCTTAATGCCATCGCCATCTCCTCGCGACTGGGGTTGTTAAAGTTGCTGCCAAAGCCCGAGACCAGACCCGTGGAGGCGATGGGCTTAAGGTTTGCCAATCCGGTCGGCCTGGCGGCGGGTCTCGACAAGAACGGCGACTACTTTGACGCCCTGTCTGGGCTGGGTTTCGGCTTCGTCGAAATTGGCACCATTACGCCACGACCCCAGCCGGGTAACCCCCAGCCGCGTTTGTTCCGCCTGCCCGAATACCAGGCCATTATTAATCGCATGGGCTTTAATAATTTGGGCATTGATCATCTGGTAGCCCAGGTTCAAGAACGCCAATTTAAAGGCGTGCTGGGCATTAATATCGGCAAGAATTTTGACACCCCGGTGGCGAAGGCCAGCGATGACTATAGGCTCTGCATGGAAAAAGCCTACGCCCATGCCGACTATATTGCCGTCAATATCTCCTCGCCCAATACCCCGGGCCTGAGAGATTTACAGCACGCCGAGCAGTTGGATGAGCTGCTGGCAACACTGAAGCAAACGCAAACTCGTCTTGCGGATGAGCAGGGGCGCTATGTGCCACTAGCCTTAAAAATCGCACCGGATTTGGATGACGAGCAAATTACCGACATGGCTCGTCAGCTGATTAAACACGGTATCGATGGTGTGATTGCCACCAACACCACACTGTCGCGGGAACAGGTAAAGGGCTCGCCACTGGCCGGTGAACAGGGCGGCTTAAGTGGCTGGCCGGTGCGTGAGCGGGCCACTGAAGTGGTTGCCAAACTGGCGGAGCAACTCGATGGCGCGCTGCCGATTATTGGTGTCGGCGGCATACTCAGTGGTGCAGATGCCTGCGAAAAAATAAGTGCCGGGGCCAGCCTGGTTCAGGTGTACACCGGATTTATCTATCGCGGCCCAGCCTTGATTCGTGAGGCCGTAGGGGCGGTGGCTGCGATGACTTAGGGCTGGCAATGGCGCTCCGAGTTGCTGGGGCGCCACCATTTGTACTGCTGTTGTGTGCAAAATAAAGCTTGGATTCAAATCTGAAGTGCATAACTTGAAGAGATAGAAGAAGCGGTTAGCTGCCTGTAGGCTAATCGTCTTTTCTCCGGCAAGAGATGCAACAATGAAAGACT
>MAAU01000084.1 GCA_002162825.1 Gammaproteobacteria bacterium 54_18_T64 | reverse complement strand
CTCGATGCGCGTATGTGTCTGCGCATCAGCATTTCAGCCATTTCACCATCGCGGTCGGCAATCGCCCGTACAATGTCGCGGTGCTCGGAAAAGGCATCACTGGCCCGGGGGCTGAGCATACCAAACTGATAGCGATACATTCTCACCTTGGCGTAGAGCTCATCACAGAGCAGACGAATTAGCTCGCCGTTGGCGCTACCCTTGACCAGGCGGTAGTGGAAGTCCAGATCGCCCTCTTTCTGATAATAGGCCCTACCCTCTTGCAGCTCGCTATTTTGCATATGCTCTTCGAGCAGCTGCTGGAGCTCTGCGATTTCAACCTCACTCATATTCTGCGCGGCCAATCGACAGGCCATGCCCTCCAGCGCTTCGCGCACATGGTAGATCTCTAGCAGGCCGTGCAGGCTAAGCTCAATAACCCGCGCGCCGGCATTGGCCCTGCGCGATACCAAACAAGCCGATACCAGGCGAGCCAGGGCCTCGCGTACCGTGCTGCGCCCCACCTTATAGTGACGACTGATCTCGGCTTCATTGATCTTGCTGCCGGCGGTGATCTGCCCACTGATAATATCGCCACGCAGACGATGAAATAGCGTATCGACGGCGGTAGCGGTACCGGGGTGAGTAAGGTATGTGTTCAATGTGTGGGCTCGGGGTCAAAAACCAGTCGTTGTCTGACAGTTTTGCCTTTATACCAATAAATACCTCGCCGATCAAACATGATTGTCTGACGATTACCTTCCAAGGACTGTCTTGGCGAGCCTGAGGAGGTCTCAACTTGGCCTATAAATAAGTCCAGCTTTGTGGTTTGAGCCTGAAAAAGTGGGCATAATGCCAACGCTTTTTAAGCCACCTACTAAACTAAAAACTTCAGCCGAGCCACTCAAACAAGCGTTATGCCGAGAAAACTGTTCCGTCGGCTAATCCCCGTCCAGTTGAACCCAAAGCCAAACTCCCTCGCCTCGCGCTGGTTCGGCCCGATTCTCAATGACCCCCATCTGCTGCATTTAAACCGCCACTCGGTCTCCATCGCTTTTTTTATCGGCTTGTTCTGTGCCTTTTTACCCATCCCCGGGCAAACCTTTGTGGTCACGGCACTGGCCCTGGTGTTGCGCTGCAACCTACCCATATCGGTGGTACTCATCTGGGTCAGCAACCCCCTGACAATTCCGCCAATGATTCTAGGCCTACATCAACTCGGTCAGTGGATGCTCGGCTATGATGCTGCAGCCGCCGCTATTCAGTTCAACTGGCAGTGGATTAGCGAAAATTTCGACAATGTCTACCTACCCATGCTGCTCGCCGGTGTTATCTGCGGTCTGATTGTTGGCGGCATTGGTTATTTTACGGTGCGTATTTTATGGCGCTGGAAAGTCATAAAAAGCTGGGAAGCGCGCAAACAAAAGCGTCTACAGCGCCCTTCGTAAGTCTCGCCGATACGACAACAAGAGCTCGATACAGCCCTTATCTAAGCCACTATTCATAGCGCAAGACCTCTGCCGGTTGCAATCGTGCAGCCCGCCAGGCGGGATACAGGGTAGCGAGAAAGTTAAGTGCCAGCGCAACCAGGGCCACCAACATCACGTCGGAACTGCGTAGATCGGAGGGAATATAGTCGATCGGGTAGATATCAATACTGAGAAACTGTCGACCCATCAAGGCTTCGAGCAAGCCAATAATGTCGACCACAAAATGGCTGCCCAGCACGCCGAGCGTGACGCCCAGTGCCGTCCCCGCCACACCAATCATGGCGCCCTGCACCAGAAAAATAGCCAGCACCGCAGAGTTGCTGGCACCCAGGGTTTTTAGCACGGCGATATCACCGCGCTTTTCGACCACCGTCATCACCAGCATGGAAACAATATTGAACACGGCGATGGCGATCACCAGAAAGACCAGTAGGCCCACTAGCTTGCGAGACATTTGAATCGCCTGGTAGAGATTGCCGTGGCTTTGCAGCCAGTCGGTAAAGCGGAACCCCTCGGGAAGTTGCCGCAATAATTGATAGGCGATTTGCCGCGCCTCAAAAACGTCATCGACCTTTACCCGCAAACCTCCGACTCGCCCCTCAAGACCCGTCAGTGAGCCGGCCGTTTGCAGACTCACCAGCGCCACCCGAGTATCGAGGGCGGTATGAGTTTGATAGTTACCGGCCAGTGTAAACACCCGGGCACTGGGCAGGGCCTGGCGGCCACGGCTAAATTGGCCCGGAATGATCAAGGTGATGCTGTCACCACTACTAGCTCCCAGCTTTTCAGCCAGTGGCCGAGGCAGCAAGATTTCATCGGCAGCCAAATCATCATAGGCAACACTGCCCTGCCCCAGGGTAAAACCTTCACCCAGGCCTTCACCCGTGGTGCCCAACAATTGCACCGCCTGAGTGCTACCGCGAAAGTTCAACATGCCATCGAGTTGGGTAAAGGGTTTCACCTCCACCACTGCAGGGCTCTGTTCAATGCGCCTGGCCAGCCCAGCCCAATCATCAATACCACCCGCTTTAAACAGCTGAATATGGGGCACGACACCCAAGACCCGGGTGCGCATTTCCTGGTCGAAGCCATTCATCACGGAGAGCACCACAATCATCAAGGCCACACCCAGCACTAAACCGCTAATCGCCAACAGGGCGATGAAGGAGGCCAGCTGTTTATTGGCACCGCCGCGCGAAGAGCCCGCGCTAAAGAAGCGTCGGCCGATGAAGAGAGGATAACTGCGCATTAAACAGCCGACTCGCGCAATTCACCCTTCTCTAGCACCAATGTTCGGTCCAGGCGGGCGGCGATACCCCTGTCGTGGGTAACGATGACAAAACTGATCGATAGTTCGCTATTGAGTTCGAGTAATAACCGCAGCACGGTTTCCGCCGTGTCGGCATCGAGGTTGCCCGTTGGTTCATCCATCAACACACAGGAGGGCTCGCTGACCAGAGCGCGGGCGATGGCCACTCGCTGGCGCTCACCTCCCGAAAGCGTCGCCGGTTTGTGCTTGAGCCGCTCGCCCAAGCCGACACGTTCGAGTAAAACTCGAGCGCGCCGTTGTGCATCCCTGCGTTTCAGGCCGCCGATTAAGAGCGGCATGGCAACATTTTCCAGGGCCGTAAACTCACCCAGTAAATGATGGAATTGATAGACAAAACCCAACTCACGATTGCGCCAGGTGGCCGCTTGCGACTCGTTCATCCCCGCGAAACTGTGACCGCTGACGATGACCTCGCCACTGCTCACCTCATCCAGGCCACCGAGCATATTTAACAGGGTCGATTTGCCGGAACCGGAGGCACCGATAATGGCCAGCTTTTCGCCGGCCTTGATGGTCAAGTTAATATTCGACAAGACCTTG
Source organism: Gammaproteobacteria bacterium 54_18_T64 (assembly GCA_002162825.1). GTDB lineage: Bacteria > Pseudomonadota > Gammaproteobacteria > Pseudomonadales > Porticoccaceae > Reddybacter. Next base: position 2,340 of record MAAU01000084.1, on the reverse strand, counting down.
AGGTGATTGTCGCCCTCGACATAGGATTTCGAGAGCGCACGGCAATCAATCACCAACTCGGCCTCGCTCTGACCAGGAACACAGCTATTCATCAACACTCCAACTACTCATAACGCAGGGCTTCGGCCGGCGGCACTTTACCGGCACGCCAGGCGGGATACAGGGTGGCAAAAACACTGAGCACAACACCCAGTGATGCCACCAAAGCGACGTCGAGCCACTGCAAGTGCGAGGGCAGTACAGTAATAAAATACAGGCTGGGGTCAAATACCTGGGCACCCAGCAAACCCTCAAAAAATGCCAGTAGGGAGCCGACATTCGGCGCCAACAGACAGCCCCCAGCGACACCGCAGGCAACACCCAGTACGCCGGTGACGCCGCCCTGAGTGCGAAAAATGGCGGCAATCGTCGCCGGCATCATGCCCAGGCTTCGCAGCACGGCAATGTCCTTGCGCTTTTCATTCACCATCAACACCAGACTGGCGACAATATTAAAGGCCGCCACCGCAATAATCACCGATAACAGTAGCCCGACCACGGTTTTCTCGGTGCGTATGGCCTGAAACAACTGAGCCATGGACTGCTGCCAGGTTTCAAGTTGATAGCCATGGGCGACAATATCGCTACGTAGCGCGGGCAGGCCGGACATACTGAGGGGATCGTCAAAGAACAGTCGCAGGCCACTGACTCTAGTGCCCATTCGCAACAGCCGCCCGAGGTCCTGCATGTGCATGAAGGCGACACCGCTGTCGATTTGCGCACCCACCTGGAAAACACCGAGCACAGTGACCTGCTTAACGCGGGGGAAAACACCCAATGGCGTCACCGACAATTCTGGCAAGGTGAGTAGCAGACGGTCACCCTCCTGCACGCCGAGACTGCGGGCCAGCAGTGCGCCCAGCACCACTCCGTAGCCACCGGCCTCGAGCTTTTCGATCTGGGCGGCGAGGGGACTGGGGCCCGATATGGAGCGATAAACGCTCGCATCGGCCAATACGCCCTGCACACTCACTCCCTGAAAATGCGAGTGCGAGGTGAGCATTGCCTGGGCATCAATATAGGGCATGGTCGCGGCCAGAGAATCCGGGGGCAGAGAATCCGCGAGGGCCTGCCAATCGTCGAGCCCACCCGGCACAAGGATAGTCGCGTGGGGAATGACTTCCAGCAGGCGGGTTTTAATCTCCCGGTCGAAACCGTTCATCACCGACAGCACAACGATCAGCACCATGACGCCGAGACTCATGGCAAGAAAAGAAAACAAGGAGACGAAGGCACCAAAACCATCGGCACGGCTACTACTGATATAGCGCAGGCCAATAAAAACAGACAGCGGCGACTTCATCACTGGTGGACCGAAGACGGAGCAAATGGCCCGTTTGATAGCAAGCGAGGAAACGCTTGCGCTGGGTTTATCGAAGTGTTGACAGTGGCAAAAGCACCTGACAATGGAGAAAACCTTGATTGACTCGGCATATCAGCACCCAGACCTTGTACTTTCGCTATCCAGACTGTCTATAATCTTGGCCTTTAATAATGAATATACCGCCCACACCGGGAGTCGATTATGGGAAAGCTTTTCGCTGTTATTTTTAGCACCACCCTTCTTGCGCAAGTAGCCTTTGCCGAAGTTATAAAAATCCCCGTCGGTGCTCAGGCCGTAGAAAAACAAGGTCTGGCCCTGCCCCGCAATGGTCAAAGTCGCGACGGCGTAGAAACTCAGTTCGGCGCACCCCAGGCAATGAACGACGCCGTTGGCGAGCCGCCCATTTCATCCTGGCAGTATCGCGATTACATCGTCTACTTTGAGTACGATCACGTACTGCACACCGTACTTAAACACAGCGCCAAAAACCTCGACGCACAAACCGAATAGTAGCGCTAGCTGCTCGGGCCCTTACTAGCATCGTAACTCAATTCGTTCGCTACGCCGCCAGCCAAAGTCGCCACCCGCTCCTGCTCCTCGTCACACTTCTTCATATCGCCGCCACAAATATCACAACTGCGATCCAAGCCCAGGGCAGCTATGCCGCCACAGGTGCCCTTAATCGGTTTATTTGAAAAAATCACACCGATGGCCATGCCCGCGATGAGTAGTGCTATGAAGAAAAACGCAAAAACCAATTCAAACATTATTCCGCTCCATCCAGGTAGGGTACAAAGGCAGTGCTGTGACTGGCCTGAAAACCATCCGCCGTTTTGACCAGTAAGTAAACGGGAATATCCCGTTGCGCAGCCAATTTCAGGGTTTTTTCTGCACCCATCACCATAAAGGCCGTCGCCAGAGCATCGGCGGTCGCAGCACCATCGGCAAGTACCGTTACAGAGGCCAGCTTATGGGTA
>MAAU01000032.1 GCA_002162825.1 Gammaproteobacteria bacterium 54_18_T64 | reverse complement strand
CTGCTGTTCGGCTGATTGGGCTTTGACAATGCCGGCAATCAGTTTGTCGCCATTGCGCACCAGGCTGTAGTTGGGGTGGTACTCAATGTCCCAGCCGAACAGGGCTTCATAAAATTGCCCGGCCTTGGCGGGTTCTGAGGTCAGCAGGTCGTGCCAGATAAATTTTCCGGGGTAGACCTTGCCAGTACTCTGGTTGGTAATCGGCGTTTGCGCCATCCGGTTCCGGGTAGGCGATGGCCTGTCTGAACTAGTGCAACCAGCGAGGAAAATAATGGCACTGAGCCCAAGGCATAACAGTCGCGGGGATAATGACACTGTATGGCTTCCTTGTGTACGCGTTGAAGGGTGGTGCTAAAGGCCCGGCAGAGTCCTTTTTGAACAGTGCCGGGGTTTATTGGGCCGCAGTCCGCGGCCCAACTTATTGGTAAAACATTGTATTAAAGGCTACTGGCAACAGCCATGCCCTGACTGACGGCGGCGAGGGCATCCAGTTCCTTGGCCTCCGAGGCACCGCCGATAAGCTGGCATTTAATGCCGGCACTGTTCAGCTCTTGATACAGGCTGTTATTGGAGTCCTGCCCGGTGCAGATCACAATACTGTCGACCTCGAGTAGTTTGTCTTCGTCGCCGACACGGTAATGCAGCCCGGCATCGTCGATTTTTTGATAGCTGGCGCCGGGTACCATCTTCACGCCGGCGGCATCGAGTTCGGCGCGCAAGACCCAGCCGCTGGTTAAACCGAGGCCGCGCCCCAGTGACTTAGGTTTGCGCTGCAGCATGGTGATTTCGTGGGCCGGGGCGGGAAACTGAGGGCCGCCGGCTGCGAGACTACCGGCCGTGCTCATCGTGGTATCGACACCCCATTTTTTCAGGAAGGTGTCGGTATCCGGGGCACCGTCGCTTTTACCTTGAGTCAGTAGCACGGCAACATCAAAGCCGATGCCACCGGCACCGAGAATGGCGACGCGCTTGCCGGTGGTGGCCTTGCCACTGAGCAGGTCGAGATAGGAGATCACCGAGGGGTGGTCGATGCCCGCAATCTCGGGAATGCGCGGTACGATGCCTGTGGCGACAATGACTTCGTCGAAATTATTGCCGAGGCTCGTCGCATCGACAGTGGTATTGAGCCGCACCTCGACGCCGTACTTATCGAGGTGGGATTTGAAGTAGCGAATAAATTCGTAGAATTCAGTTTTGTCGGGCACGGTTTTGGCAAGGTTTAGCTGGCCGCCAATTTCGCTGCTGGCGTCAAACAATGTCACTGCGTGGCCAGCTTCCCCTGCCGTGCAGGCGGCGGAGAGACCGGCGGGGCCGGCACCGATAATGGCGACCTTTTTAGGGCTGGCTTTGATTTGAACCGCTTCCTCAAACTCTAGCTCGCGGGCGGCCTTGGGGTTGACCAGGCAGCTGGTGACGCGATTGCTAAAGATAAAGTCCAGGCAGGCCTGGTTGCAACCGATGCAGGTATTGATTTCCTCGGCGCGGCCCTCGGCCACCTTGTTGGCAAAGTGAGGATCGGCGAGCATCGGGCGGGCCATCGATACCATGGCGGCATCACCGCTGGCGACGATGTCATTGGCGACATCGGGGGTGTTAATACGGTTTGAGGCGATCACGGGAATGTTCACCGCTGCCGTCAGTTGGCGAATCGCAAAACGCCAGGCACCGCGCGGCACCATGTAGGCGATGGTGGGGATGCGCGCCTCGTGCCAGCCAATGCCAGTGTTGAACAGGGTGACGCCGGCCTCTTCCAGGGCCTGGGCCAGCTCGATAATTTCCGCGCCGGTGGCACCGTCTTCCACCAGATCGATGGCGGAAATACGGTACATCAAAATAAAGTCATTGCCGACGGCGGCCTTGATGCGGCGCACAATTTCTAGTGGCATGCGCATGCGGTTTTCGTGGCTACCGCCCCATTGGTCGCTGCGTTTATTGGTGCGGGTGACCAACATCTGGTTGAGTAAATAGCCCTCGGAAGCCATCACTTCGACACCGTCGTACCCGGCCTTTTTGGCGAGTACTGCGCTGTGGGCGAAGTCGGCGATAATTTTCTCGATCTCATCGCTAGTCAGTATGTGCGGCTTGCAGGGATTGATGCGCGAGGGAATGTCGGAGGCGCCCACGGGTTGGGGTATTTTTGCATTGCGCCCGGTGTGTAGCAGCTGCATGAGAATCTTGCCGCCCTCGGCGTGTACTCGCTCGGTCACCAGACGATGCTTGGGCAGCTCGCCCTCGTTGTCAAATACCGGGGCGCCGGTTTCGATTACGCCGCTGTCGTTGGGGGAATAGCCACCGGTGACAATCAAGCCCGCGCCACCCTTGGCGCGTTCGCCGTAAAAAGCCGCCAGGCGCTCATAGGGGCGGTCGAGCAGCTCCATGCGACTGTGCATCGAACCCATCATGATGCGATTTTTGATGGTGGTGAAGCCGAGATCGAGGGGTTGTAGCAGGGGGGCAAAGTTCATGGGGACTCCAGGGCCGCGCAGGGGCGGCCCATATCATTAATAAGTTACTGGTAAGTATTGCTATTGCTTGCGGATTATTGGCTTTCCGCGCCCGTTATTTCGATGGTTTCAGTGGGTACATCGGAGCGAAAGGGGCCACGGCCACGAGTGGGAATTCGCGCCATTTTATCGACTACATCCATGCCCCTAACGACCTTGCCGAATACCGCGTAACCCCAGCCCTGGGCATTTTTGCCACTGTGATCGAGAAAGCCGTTATTGGAGAGGTTGATAAAAAACTGAGTGGATGCCGAGTGGGGGTCGTTGGTGCGGGCCATGGCGAGGGTGCCGCGTTTATTCTTTAGGCCATTGTCGGCCTCGTTGAGAATGGGCGCCAGACCGGGTTTTTTGCGCAGCTTGGCGGTAAAGCCACCACCCTGGGCCATAAAGCCGGGAATCACGCGATGAAAGATAGTGTCCTTGTAGTGGCCGCTGTTCACATAGCCGACAAAGTTGGCGACGCTGAGGGGTGCCCGGGTGGGGTAGAGTTCGATGACAATATCACCCAGGTTGGTGTGCAGCGTGACCTGGGTTTCCACAGGGACCGGTGTTGCGCCGGCATTGACGACGGCCGAGGCCGAGACCTGTTGCAGGGCGAATAGCGGGCTGAGCAGAAGCGCGATAGCTAGGCTGAAATTTTTCACGGTGTTGTTCATAGAGCGTCTCTTTTCAATCCATATTGATAGCAAGGGTTGCCGTTTGCGGCTAACAGGCCAGTTCGGGTAGTTCGGCAAAGTAAGCTAGGGCCTCGGGGTTGGCCAGGGCATCGGTATTTTTCACCACTTCGCCGTGTACTACCTTGCGCACCGCCAGTTCGACAATTTTACCGCTGATGGTGCGGGGAATATCGGCGACCTGAAGCACCTTGGCCGGTACATGGCGCGGCGTGGTATTGGCGCGAATGGTACTGCGAATGGTTTTGACGAGTTCATCATCGAGACTCAGGCCCTCGCGCAATACCACGAAGAGTACCACGCGCACGTCGTCGTCCCACTGTTGGCCGATGCAAATGGCGTCGACCACGGCCTCGACCTTGTCGACCTGGCGGTAGATTTCCGCGGTGCCGATGCGCACACCACCGGGGTTGAGCACCGCGTCACTGCGGCCGTGAATGACGATGCCGCCATTGGCGGTGACCTCGCCGTAGTCGCCGTGGGCCCAAATATTGGGGTAAGTGTCGAAGTAGGCGGCGTGGAATTTTTTACCGTGTTCATCGGCCCAGAAGGCGATGGGGCAGGAGGGGAAGGGTTGGGTACAGACCAGCTCGCCCTTTTCCTCGACCACGCTTTCGCCTTCATCGTTCCAGATCGCCACCGCCATGCCGAGACCGAAGCACTGCAGCTCACCCTCGTAGACCGGTAGGTTGGGGTTGCCGAGGGCAAAGCAGGAGACGATGTCGGTGCCGCCGGAAATCGATGACAGACAAACATCACTTTTGACATCGCGGTAGACATAGCGAAAGCTTTCGTGGGACAGCGGCGAGCCGGTCGAGAGAATCGCTTTTAAACGGCTCAGCTTATGGCTTTGGCGGGGCACAATGCCCTCCTTTTCCAGCGCCGCAATGTACTTGGCGCTGGTGCCGAAGATGGAAATCTCCTCCTCGTCGATCATATCGATCAAACTGGCGGGCTGGGGCGCAAAGGGCGAGCCGTCGTAGAGCACCAGCGTGGCGCCACTGGCGAGGCCGCTGACCAACCAGTTCCACATCATCCAGCCGCAGGTGGTGAAGTAAAACAGAGTGTCCTCGGGCTTTACGTCCGTGTGTAGCTGGTGTTCTTTAAGGTGCTGTAAGAGGGTGCCGCCCACCGAGTGGACGATGCACTTCGGTGCCCCGGTGGTGCCGGAGGAATACATAATATAGAGCGGGAAGTCGAAGGGTAGTTGGGCGAATTCGAGCACAGGCGTGTTCTCAGTGACGAGTACGTCGGCATAGACCCGAGCGTTGGGGATGTCGCTTAAGTCGAGTTTTTCTGGCGTACTGTGGTTCAACACCGGCACCACAATGAGCTGTTCAATACTGTCGATTTGCTCGGCAATGGCCTTGACGCGGGGTAGGGAGTCGATGACCTTGCCGTTGTAGTGATAGCCATCGCAGGCAAAGAGCACCTTGGGTTCGATCTGTCCGAAGCGGTCCATCACCCCGTTGATGCCAAAGTCGGGTGAACAGGAGGTCCACATCGCGCCGAGACTGGTGGCGGCGAGCATGGCGATAATGGTTTCCGGCACATTGGGCATAAAGGCGGCAACCCTGTCACCCACGGTGACACCGGCGGTTTTCAGTCCGGCGGCGAGTTGCGCCACTTCTGTGTTGAGCTCGGCGTAAGTCAGCTCACGGCGCTCACCGTTTTCGAGCCTGCCAACGATGGCGATTTTACTGGCCGCGTCCTCGTTCTGGGCATAGCGCAGCAGGTTTTCGGCAAAGTTTAACTCGGCGCCGGGGAACCAGCGGGCTCCGGGGAAGCGCGTTTTGTCTTCGAGTACTTCGTCATAGCGTCGGCTGGAGGTCACCCCGGAAAATTGCCAAATGCTCTCCCAGAAGTCCTCGCTGTTGGTCACCGACCACTGCTGAAGTTGCTGGTAGTTATCAAAGTCGAGGCCGTGCTCGCCCCGAATAAAGCGTTGGAAGGCGCTTAAGTTGCTGTTCTCGATCGCCTCGTCGCTGGCTTGCCAAAGGGGCGTGGTCAGCGCTGTGCTGGGAGCTGTGGCCATGGAGCTTCTCTTTTTGAACGAAGTGGGAGGGCGAAACGAGGAATTATAAACTGTAGAGAGGCCAAAGCGACAGACTCGATGTTTGAGCGCATTGTCGACAGAGATAGAGCGCGGGAGAGGCGCCGATAGGTGGAGTGAGGCAAGAAGTTGAGCGGCGCATCATCCTGCTTCAATGTCCCGCAGGTCTTGCAGGCGGCTAAGGGTGATCTTTTCATGCCTTTGAAATTGTTCGTTCTCCGGGTAGCGCTGGGTTAGTGAGAGGATGATGGCTCGACTGCGTTGATAGGCAGTAATAGCGGCGGCAATGTCACCCTGGAGTCTTAAGGTATCACCGAGTCTTTCATGGGCAATGGAGAGATCGCGCTGCCAGCCGCTGTTGCTGGGATCATTGTTGGCCAGTTGCTGGCGAATCGCCATGCTCTTACGGTAACTTTCCAGGGCAGCGGGTGCA
>MAAU01000041.1 GCA_002162825.1 Gammaproteobacteria bacterium 54_18_T64 | reverse complement strand
GCCTAGTCACTTCAACTAAACACTTTCAAATAATGGCTCGCTTCCCGGCTTCCCGTTGAGCGAGGCGCGCATTCTACAGAGCTGCGCAATACTGTCAACAACTAAATTGCATCTTCGAAAAACTCAGGTAAATACCGCGAATACACGCAACAAGCTAGCTCGACAGCTCGAATAAATCCCGCGCTGTATATTGAACCACTTCATGACAACCTGCAAATTTCACCCAACAAAACGAAAAATTCTTGCGCTTCCGCCAGAAAAATAACCTGAGGTATTATTTATATAGCACAAAATCAGCTTCATTTATCCATTGTAGATCGACGGGGCGACACAAATTTTTTAGCGTCGTACCTTACACCCAAATTATTTATGCTGAACATTAATGCGACATGACTAACACTCACCTCACTGCACATTGCCTACCCAGCGATGGTGCAACCCGCGCTGCCAATACGAGGCGCAAATGTCATAACAACTCACACTATAAAGCTTGTAGAACTCCCCTAAACTAGGGTCATGCTTATTTACAGCTCTACCGCGTACACTACGGCAATCCGTCAACGAATAATAAAAAACACGCCACACAGAAAATCAGATCGCCTAGAAGTTGAAGGAAGTCGATGGCGCCAGGCTCGTTAAAGAGATTTGCCAGGAATACGGGATATCTGACGGCACTTATTACAACTTGAAACCAAATACAAGGGTATGGCGCTGTCCGATGTTTCAAGACTCAAATCGCTGAAGGATCATAATAGGCGCCTTACATCCCAGTAAGCCGATCTAAGTCTGGAACATTGCATCCTGAAAGATATTGTTGATAAAAAATTCAAAACCAGCGATAAGGCGAATGCTTGTGGGCCATGCGCGGCAAGCGCATGGCGCAAGCCTTCGAACGGCCTGTCGCGCAGCTGGCATTAGCGATTCTGTTTATCGATACCAAGCCGATCCCCATCGGGATGATGAGGTAGTAACAACGCTTCAGGAAGCCGTGAGCGCTATCCTGCCTACGGTTTTAGTAATCTCTTCAAACTCATAAGGTACTGAACCCTGGTGCCACAAGCGCATTTGCCGGGTGTACAACGCGTTAAACGTGAACAAAAGGCCCCGAGGAAAGAAGCATTTGCCGACTCGCCATCCAGAGCCACTGGTCGTACCGACCAGCCTGAATTTTTTACTCGATGAATTTTATGTGCTAGAGCCTATTTTGTATCGTCGTTTCCGTACGTTTAACCTGGTCGATGATTTCAATCGTGAAATATTGGCCATTCAGGTCGATTTGAATTTACCTCCGCCACGGGTGACTCGGGTGTTGGAACGAGTGATAGCCTGGCGGGGCTACACCAGGAAATTGAGAATGGATAATGGGCCGGAGTTCATCTCCACTGTGCTGACCGAATGGGCAGAGGCGCACGATATATAACTGGAGTTCACCAAGCCGGGCACAGCGGCACAAAACGCCTACATCGAGTGCTTGAATCATACCTACCGAGATGAAATTTCAAATATGCACGTCTTCAGAACATTGATGGAAGTGAGGGAATTAACGGCAGATTGGATGCATGAATACAACGAAGAACGGCCTCACGATTCCCACAATGGCCTTACACCCTGGTAGTACTTGGCCCAACATGAGCTGCGGTAGAGTTCAAATTTGTTGCGCCACTAAAAAAGGGGAGGTTTACATAGTAAAAAAACCCGCGTCAACTAACGCGGGTTTTTGCCTCGAGCAATATTACTCGACCTTACAGCCTTGTTTTAAACGCTCGGTGCTACTCAAATAACAGCAGCTCTTACTAGGCTTTCTTTGCCGACGGGAAAACCGCAGGGCGCTTTTCCTTCACCGCTGCGATACCTTCGGCGGCGTCTTCACCGAGGAAGCAGAGCATCTCCATGCGCAAAGAGTTTTCGAAGATGGGCGCAGCCATTTGCATCCAGCCGTTGAGTGTAGACTTGGTTCCACGAATCGCCTGCTGGCTACCGGCGGCCAGTTTGTCGGCGATCTCCATCGCTTTCGGCAGCACCTCTTCGAGAGGCAGGCACAGGCTGACCATGCCCATACGCTCTGCTTCAACACCATTGATGAACTCGGCTGTCATCAGGTAGTACTTAGCCTTGGACATACCGCAAAGTAGAGGCCAAATAATCGCCGCGTGATCACCGGCGCCAACACCCAACTTAACGTGGCCATCGGTAAATTTAGCCGTTTCAGACATCACACTAATGTCGGCCATCAGGGCAACAGCCAGGCCGGCACCAACAGCGACACCATTGATTGCAGAGATAACGGGTTTTTCGAGGGCCAGTAAACGATAGACGATATCGGCAGCCTCTTTCTGAATCCTTTGCACACCCGCAGCATCACCGACCTGACCTTCAACCCAATTCAGATCGCCGCCAGCTGAGAAGGCTTTACCGGCACCCGTTATCACGACAACATTGGTGTCATCATCGGCGGCAACTGTGTCCCACACTTGAGTTAGCTCCCAGTGCAGGCGCGCATTAGTGGCATTCATCACCTCGGGGCGATTGATGGTAATGGTCAATACGCCGTTGGGCTTAAGATCAAACAGCAGGTGTTCGTAATCTGAATATTCCATGATATTTCCTCTATGAAACTTAATTGTTTAAGGTCGCCGCAGGCGGTCAGACAGGTAGGGAACCGGTGTTGCCAGCTTAAGCTAACGCACCAGGTCGGGATCGAGGGTCATACCCTCATCGAGTTGAACACCCAGGGTGTTCAAGGCCATCGACACCAGGTTGTACTGCCCGGCGGTAAATACGATGTCCATAATTTGTTGAGTATTGTAGTGCTTGCACAGGCCCTGCCAGGTCTCATTGCCGATAAAGGCATCGCCGTGTAGCTCATCGGTGGCCTTAATCAGCAGGGCTTCATTTTCTTTCCAATGGGCGGCACCGGCACCTTCTTTGATAAACTCCATTTCTTCATCGCTCATGCCGCACTCTTTGCCAATGACGACATGCTGGCCCCACTCATAGCCCGACTTACACAGCCAACCTATACGCAGGATGACGATCTCTCGATCGCGCAGGCTGATCTCCGACTTACCCATGATGTGGTTGGCGAAGACCATCCAGCGCTTGGCCAGACCGGCATGATTGGCCAGAGTTTTAAAAATGTTCAACACTCGACCGCCCATTTGCGCCTTACCGAGGGCCTCTTTTTGCGCCGCATTCCACTCTTCGACCGGTACCGGATGTACCCGTGGTGTCTTCAATCGCATCGCCTGATCCTCAATTACTTATTATTAAATGCCTGCAAGCAGCCGTATTGACATCGCGTAAACCAGAATAGCGTTTAGGCGGAACCGCGGGTGACATCGTCAATTTCGTACTCAATATCACCCGAAGGTGCCTTGACCACCACCACGTCGCCAATTTCTTTACCAATCAACGCTCGCGCAATCGGCGATTGATAGGAGATTTTGCGCTGCTTAATATCGGACTCATCATCGCCGACGATGGTATAAGTGACGCTGGTATCGCTTTCGGTATTAATAATCGTGACGGTGACACCGAAGATGACCTTGTCACCGGCAGGCATCTTACTGACGTCGATCACCTGAGCGTGACCCAATTTGCCTTCAATTTCCTGAACACGCCCCTCGGTAAAACTCTGCTCATCACGAGCGGCGTGATATTCGGCATTTTCCTTCAGGTCACCGTGGGCACGGGCCTCGGCAATCGCCGCGACAATTCGCGGGCGCTGCACCTTTTTTAAATCTTCCAACTCTGCGCGCAGAGTGGCTTCACCTAACACCGTCATTGGCACTTTGTTATTCATACTCACCTGCCCTTCTATCCCTGTTACTTGTCTTCGTGAAGTTCTTGTAAAATCCGCACCTGCACATCACCGCTGTGACGCAGAGCCATGCACACCGCATTGCCACCCGCCAATGTGGTGGTGTAGTAAACCCCCTTGGCCTCAGCACTGGAGCGAATGGTCGACGAATCTTGGATTGCCACTCGACCCTCGGTGGTATTGACGATCAAATCGATCTTGCCATTTTTGATCATATCGACAATATGGGGGCGACCCTCTTTCACCTTGTTAACGAGCTCGACCTCGAGGCCGGCATCGAGAATTAACTGCCCGGTGCCGCGGGTCGATACCAGCTTAAAACCAAGGTCGGTCAGCTGTTTTGCAACATCGACGACCTCACCCCTATCGCGCTCACGCACACTGAGGAAGGCCGTGCCCTTAGCGGGAATTTCATCGCCGGCTCCGAGCTGAGCCTTCGCATAGGCCTCGGCAAAGGTTTCACCAATGCCCATCACCTCGCCCGTGGACTTCATTTCTGGGCCGAGTATGGGGTCGATGCCGGGGAATTTATTAAAGGGAAAGACTGCCTCTTTGACACTGAAGTGCTCGGGCACAATCTCCTGGGTAAAACCCTGACTCTCCAGGGTCTGACCGGCCATGCAGCGCGCGGCGATCTTAGCCAGTGACACACCGATGCATTTCGACACAAAGGGCACGGTACGCGAGGCCCGTGGATTGACTTCAATAACGTAGATCTTGTCGTCCTGCCAGGCCAGCTGTACGTTCATCAAACCCTTGACCTGTAGCTCGCGGGCCATAGCTTTGACGACCTCTTTCATTTCCTCCTGCACGTCGGCAGGTAAGCTATAAGGTGGCAGTGAACAGGCCGAATCACCGGAGTGAATACCCGCCTGTTCGATGTGCTGCATCAGCGCACCAATGACCACCTCTTCTCCATCGGAGACCGCATCAATATCCAGCTCAATCGCCGAGGACAAAAAGTAGTCAAGCAGCACCGGCGAGTCATCGGAGACCTGCACCGCTTCGCGCATATAGCGATTCAGCTCGTCTTCGCCATAGACAATTTCCATGGCCCGACCACCGAGCACATAGGAGGGCCGTACGACCAGCGGATAGCCGATGGCGGCCGCCTTCTCAACCGCTGCTTCAACCGAACGCACCGTGGCATTGGGCGGCTGCAACAGGCCGAGCTTGTCGATCATTTGCTGGAAGCGCTCTCTATCTTCCGCCCGGTCGATGGCATCGGGGGTGGTGCCAATAATCGGCACGCCCTCGGCCTCAAGGGCCCGCGCCAATTTCAGTGGGGTCTGCCCACCAAACTGCACGATCACACCCACGGGTTTTTCGAGGGCGACGATTTCGAGCACATCTTCCAGGGTTACCGACTCAAAGTAGAGGCGGTCCGAGGTATCGTAATCCGTTGAAACGGTCTCCGGATTACAATTGACCATAATGGTTTCGTAGCCATCGTCACGCAGCGCCAGCGCCGCGTGCACACAGCAGTAATCAAATTCAATGCCCTGGCCAATGCGGTTCGGGCCACCACCAAGTACCAGGATCTTATCGCGATCCGAGGGTGCCGCTTCACACTCCTCCTCATAGGTGGAGTACATATAGGCGGTATCGGTGGCAAATTCGGCCGCACAGGTATCAACGCGCTTGTAAACAGGTTTGATATCAAACTCGCGGCGGCGGCCTCTCACTTCAGCTTCGCCAACGCCGAGCAGGTCGGCAATGCGCTTATCGGCAAAGCCCTTGCGCTTCAAGGCGTATAAAGAGGGACCATCAAGGTCGGCAAGATCAGTACCCACCAGGCCTTGTTCGACCAGTACCAGGTCGGCAATCTGTACCAAATACCAGCGGTCGACCTGGGTCAGCTCAAAGACTTCATCCAGACTCATGCCCGCTCTAAAGGCATCGGCTATATACCAGATGCGCTCGGGCTGAGCGGAGGCCAGTTGCTCGCGAATAATCGCCTCGGCGCCATCGCTGGACAGATCGACATGGGGGTCGAAGCCGGCAACGCCAACTTCCAGACCGCGCAGGGCTTTTTGCATCGACTCCTGAAAGGTGCGACCAATGGCCATCACCTCACCCACCGACTTCATTTGCGTGGTCAGTATCGGGTCGGCCTTGGGGAATTTTTCAAAGGCAAAGCGCGGTATTTTGGTGACCACGTAATCGATGCTGGGCTCGAAGGAGGCAGGTGTAGCACCGCCGGTAATATCATTTTGCAGCTCGTCGAGGGTATAGCCAACCGCCAGTTTCGCCGCCACTTTGGCAATGGGGAAACCCGTCGCCTTGGAGGCCAGCGCCGATGAACGAGACACCCGAGGGTTCATCTCAATCACCACCATACGGCCGTCTTCCGGATTGACGCCAAACTGCACGTTGGAACCACCGGTCTCAACACCGATCTCCCGCAATACGGCAACCGAAGCATTGCGCATCAACTGATATTCTTTATCGGTCAGAGTTTGCGCCGGGGCCACGGTAATGGAGTCACCGGTGTGAATGCCCATCGGGTCGAAATTTTCTATCGAACAAATAATGATGCAGTTGTCGTTCTTGTCCCGCACCACCTCCATCTCGTACTCTTTCCAACCGATCAGCGATTCGTCAATTAGCAGCTCGCTGGTCGGCGACAGGTCGAGGCCGCGCTTACAAATCTCTTCAAATTCTTCGCCGTTATAGGCGATGCCACCACCGGACCCTCCCATGGTGAACGAGGGGCGAATAATGCAGGGGTAGCCGAACTGATCCGGCACCTGCAGTGCCTCTTCTAAACTGTGGACGATGTAGGAACGCGGCGTTTCGAGGCCGATGGCCTTCATCGCCTTATCGAAGCGCTCCCTGTCCTCGGCCTTGTCGATGGCATCACTACTGGCACCAATTAGCTCGACACCAAATTTTTCAAGCACACCCTCGCGGGCCAGGTCGAGAGCACAGTTGAGCGCGGTCTGCCCACCCATGGTCGGTAGCACAGCATCGGGGCGTTCCTGTTCGATGATTTTCGCCACCGTACGCCACTCAACGGGCTCGATATAGGTGGCATCGGCCATCGCCGGGTCGGTCATGATAGTCGCCGGATTCGAGTTCACCAGCACTACCCGGTAACCCTCTTCACGCAGCGCTTTACACGCCTGGGCGCCGGAGTAGTCGAACTCACAGGCCTGGCCAATTACAATCGGGCCGGCACCGAGAATCAGAATACTGTGTAAATCACTGCGTTTTGGCATAAGTGTTTATCGCGCCTATCTAATAGGCCTCTGACGAGGCCCTATGTATT
>MAAU01000022.1 GCA_002162825.1 Gammaproteobacteria bacterium 54_18_T64 | reverse complement strand
CGCGCTGCCAGCCACTGTTGCTGGGGTCACTGGCGGCGAGTTGTTGGGCAATGGTCATAGCGCTGCGGTAGCTTTCCAGGGCGGCGGGGGCATCGCCCTGGTCTTGTAGGATATCGCCGGTTTCATTATGTAAGACACCGATGTCGCGGCGCTGGCTGGCGGGTAATTGTCGCCGGGCTGCTTGCAAGACCGCGAGGGCTTTGGCCAATGAGCCTCCGCGTTGGTAGAGGCGGCCAAGGTAAATACTGTCCCAGGTGCTCATTGCGTCCAGGGCCTGGAGTTTCTCGTAGGCCAGGGTGGCCTGGCGGGTATCGACCAGATAGGCGATTTCGCCAATGCGTCGCCAGCGCTGGACATTGTCCTGTTCCGCCTGGTTTGCCCGTTCTCGCAATTTGCTCAGGCCGGCCTGGATCTGACCCTTGGCAATCAGGCCCAGGGCTTGTCTTTCCTCGCTATCACCCTCGACGACGACGTCGCGTATGGCTTGGGCGGTGGTGTTTTCGGCTTGATTGTCGAGGACGATATTGGCCTTTGCCGCGTCGGCAATGATTTGTTCGGCAACTTGCCCTGCGAGTTGTTGTTTCAGCGTTTGAAGCTGGGCCTGAAGGTTTGGGTCGAGAGGGCTTGTTATTTTCTCTAGAGCTTGAATACGCTTGAGTAGGCCGTCGATGGTGAGAGTGGGGTCTTGGCAGGCAGAAAATTTCTCCGCTTGTCCGATGATGGCGGCGATATCACAGCCGGCGACAAGCGCTTTCGGTCGGATGTCGCTGTACCAGCCCAGTACTGCAAGTGCCGCAGTGGCGAGGGCGATGAGGGCGGTGCGACGATTGCGGAGGGGCTCTGCCTCAGAGTCGTTGCCTTGCTTTGGCATATCTGTATTAACGGCTGGTGTGGGTTCATCCATGATGCCCCATTGTCGCTGAGTGATTGCTTAAAAAGCGAGTCCTTTTCCTTGCGGCGATTATTAGAGCTATTGAATGGCTTGTTGTGGGGCGGTTTTGCGGATCGGCAGGAGCTAATCCAAATACTCAAACACCCGCACCACCTTGACCACGCCACCGGTGTGGCTGGCCACGCCGGTCGCCCGGTCGGCGCTGGTGCGCGAGACAACACCCATTAGATAGACGATGCCGCTTTCGGTGACAACTTCAATCTCGCTGCTGTCGATCTCCTTATTGGCGAGTAGTTTGCTTTTCACCTTGGTGGTCAACCAGCTGTCGTTGGTACGAGCCAGCAGGGAGGAGGAACCCTGCAGCTTTAACTCGTTATAGACCTGGCGCACGCCCTTGTAGTGGCGAGCGGTGTCTCCGGCCAGGGTGCGCAGTTCACTACTGGCCACTTCGCCGGTGAGCAGTACCACTTTATTGTAAGTGCTGACATTGATATGGGAGCTGGCCAGTTGCGCCGAGGCCTTTTTGATATTGACGCCAATCATGGTGGCCATTTGCCAGTCGTCGATATCGGTGCCGATGGAAGTTTCGCTGGGGTCGGGTGCAATGGGCTCGCTGGTGACGGCATTAATCAGGCTGGTGCAGGCGCTGAGGCCGAGGACGGCGCTGAGGACCAGGGCCAGGTGCAATGGGGATGTTGCTTTGATCAAGTGTGTTCTCCAAATAGCTGGGATTCAATCAGGTCGCAGAGGCAAAAGACACAGAGTTGATGGATCTCCTGAATGCGGTATTGGTCATCGATGGCGACGTGGAGTTCAATGTCATTGTCATCAAGCAGGTGGGACAGGGCGTGGTCGCCGCTGGCGGTAAAGGCGATGACGTGCAAACCCCGCGCTTTTGCGGCTTCGATGGCGCCGAGTAGATTAAAGCCGGCGTGACCGGCGCTGAAAACCACCAGTACATCGCCCTCGGTACCGAGGGCATTAATGGGCTGCTGGTAGGGGCTGGCCTGTGCCGATAAGTCGTTTAGGTCCCCCGGTGCGGCCTCTCCTTGTAGAGTGAGGGCGGCAAAGCCGGGGCGTTCCATGGTATAGCCATGGGTCAAACAGCGGCTCAGTGTGCTGGCCGCGGCATGGCTCAGGCCCTCGCCGCAAGTGAGCACCTTGCCGCCCTGTAGAAGCTGGGCAACAAGCCGCTCCGAGGCCGCCACGAGTGGCCCCGAGAGTTCTTCGCCGACGGACATTTTGGCTTCGATACTGCGGTGAAAAAGTTCGATCACCTGTTGCTGAGGATCTGCGTTCATGGTTTTTTTACTGTCCGGGCTGCTGTGTGGGTTGGCCTGTACACGATTTTAGGCCTCGGGGCGAAAGGCGTCGCGAAGCCACTCTATGCTGTTGTTTTCTGAACTGCTCTTTGTCGCTGCAGCGGAGGCGATAGTGTTCATGCAAATGGCGTCAAAGCGGCAGGGCTGGGCATCGGTGAGGCCGGTTTTGAGCAAGTAGTGCTGGGCGGCACTAATTAAGCGCGCCTGCTTGCGGGTGTCGATGCTGTGTGCGGCGCCGCCGAAACGGGGGTTGCTGCGCAGGCGCACCTCGATAAACACCAGGGCCTCTGCGTCGCGGGCAATAATATCAATTTCACCGCGTCGGGTGCGATAGTTACGCTCAATAATCTCCAGTCCCTGTGCTTTGAGGTAATCGCAGGCGAGGGTTTCGGCACTGGCGCCAGTATTGGCCTTGTCGCCATGGGGTTTAGCGCGAAAGGGCAGTCTGACCATGATCTGTTGCCTTAATCCGCTTTCAGTTCGGGGGCGAGGCGTACCTTGCCGCGATGAAACTCCGCCCAGGGGTAGCTGTGTTGAATGCGGTCGTTGGCACCGAGGGTCAGCGTGCCGGTGTGACCGAAAAAGGGTGTTTGCGGATAGGCGCGCATCATGTCGGCCCACTGGTGCAGTTGGTAGGCATCGACGCCGAGGGCAAAGAGGTTGCGATAGGTCGATTTCAGAGTGTCCGCGGGTTTGAGTTTATCCGAGACTATGCCGGGCACGGTCCAGGGCATGGCGCTGAAACGAATGCCCTCGAGATCACGATTGCGCCCCGGGTTTTCCGTGCCGGTATAAATATGTGAACTGGCGTAGGTGGGTAGGTCCTGGGCGTAGTAAAAATCCAGAGTGGGCTTGATCTGTCGACCTTGGTCGGGATAGGCAATGATGAAGACCATGTCGATATCTTGCCGCCGTTGGGTTCTTACTTCCAGGCTTTTACCCAGGGTGCGGCGCAGTTTGTTGGCGCGCTGCTGGCTTTGGTCAATCAGTAGGGCGGGCTTGATGATGGCTGAAAAGTCCTTTTGCTGCAGGCTGTAGGGGGTGGAGCTGATCAACCTGCCGCCCAGCTCGCTCCAGTATTTGTGGAAGGCTTGTCGCGCCGTAGCTGCCCACTTGGTATCGGGGGTGATGACCAGTGCGGAGCGATGGCCCTCGAGCCAGGCGCGGTGAGCAATTTGACGGGCCTCATCGTCGACGGAGAGGCCGAACTGCAGCAAATTATCGTGTGCTGGCGTATTGGCCTGAGCGCTAGTGCTGAGATAGTTGAGGCCGACCAGCGGTGCGGGTAATTCGCTGAGGGCGGCCAGTGTCGCGAGGTTTTCTTTGCGTAGGGGGCCGATAACAATTTCGGCGCCACTGGCCACGGCCTGCTGGTAGAGCTTAGTGATGTCGGCGGTATTGGTATCGTAGATATGCAGGGGTGCGGTGTCGCCCTCGTTTTCGAGAACATTGTAATAGGCGCTGAGAAAGCCCTCGCGAATGGTCTTGCCGGCGCGGGCATATTTACCGCTCAAGGGCAGAAGTAGGGCCAACTGACCGGGTACTGCCTTGGCCACTGCCT
Source organism: Gammaproteobacteria bacterium 54_18_T64 (assembly GCA_002162825.1). Taxonomy (GTDB): domain Bacteria; phylum Pseudomonadota; class Gammaproteobacteria; order Pseudomonadales; family Porticoccaceae; genus Reddybacter. Next base: position 2,307 of record MAAU01000022.1, on the reverse strand, counting down.
CGATTTGTCGTTGGCTGGGAGGGGGGAAGAGCACCGCCGGGTGGCCGGGCCAGCGGCTCTGCCACAGGATCAATTGCTCGGCCCACTGGCGTAAATCACCCTGGTATTGGCGGCCCAGTTGGGCGAGGTTGTACCAGCCTTTGAGGGCGCGGGTTTCGGCGGCGGTCTCAAGGGTGCTCAGGGTCTTATCAGGGGTGTCGATCAACAGTTGCCAGATTTTCTCATGGGTGGCGCCAATGTCGGCGGCGGCGGCCTGCAGGTGGGAGAGCACAATGTATTCCTGGGTGGCACTCTCATCTTCGCCGAGCAGGGAAAACAGATCGGCACGCTTGCCGCGCCAGGCCTTTTGTTGCTCGAGGGGTGTGGCGGAGAAGAGGGCGTCGAGCCGAGGGTCATTGAGCAGGTCACGAGCGGTGAAATATTCGCCCTGCTCGAGTAAGGCATCACTGTAGAGGAGGGCGAAATCAAACAGTTGTTGCCCTGTGAGTTGGCTCGGATCGACAACTTCCAGGGTGCGTTTGACCCTGGCCTCGTCACCAAGCTGGATGAAGAGTTTTGCCGCCTCGATCAAGAGTGCCTCGCGGAGGGGGGGTACGCTGTCCTGGGCGCGGCGAATGCTCTGTTCTGCCCTTTGTAACAGGCTCTGCTGTACCGTTGGCGGGGGCGCCGGTGGTTGGCTGGGCATCTCACTACAGGCTACGCTCAGCAGCGTAAGGAGTAATAAGGTCGAGAGAAGGCGAGAGCTGGGCAGCATCGTTAACTCAGTATATAAAAGTGGCTGTGGGCCTTGGCCCCGTGGACGAGGGTAATTTGTGGCTATGGTACAGCGCGGATTGGGGATACTCCAGATTAGATGATCGCCGGATGTGCCGATGGCTGGCCTCCGGCTTTGTGGGTATGCTGGGTCTATTGGTGTGTATAGCGCTATTGTTTGGTGTGGAGAAAATAATAATGCAAAACTTTGCCGAAAAGGTGGCCCGTTTTGCCCGGGCCGTGGAACAACGTGATGGCCCCGCTTTCGCAGCCCTGTTTACCCCCGAGGCCCTCTACCATGATGCCATTTATGGTGCGGTTGTCAGCCGCGAGGCGATAGAGAAAATGATGGTGCTTGACTGGTATCGTGACGGTGAGCACTGGCTTTGGGACATGCAGGAACCAGTGTGTGACGCCGAGCGGGGGTACGCGCGCTATGTCGCCAGTTTCACCTCGTTGAACCGCTTTAGTCACGGCCATCGTGTAGTGGTCAGGGGTGTGGCGATGTTTGCCTTTGAGGGTGAGCTATTTAGTAGTTATCACGAGGTGGCCAATGGCACGCCCGCTCTGTGGGACCTCCAGGTACGTGGTGAACACCTGGAGCGAGTGGTGCAGGGTATTGCCGATGAGCAGCGCGGCAGTACGGCTCTCGCTGCGCACTACACAGGCCCTGAGCGTTGAGCAAAACTTGTAAACGAGACAGCTAAATATAGCCATTGGCCTTATTGAGCCTGTGGGTTTATGATTTGGTGCTGGCTTGCAGCCGAAACTAATTGGCTCGCCAGGTCAATACAAAAATAACGCCGGCATCGATATTAAACATGTGGCTTTGTGCTGCATCATTCGCTGCAGCCTGGCTTTGCATTACAGTGCTCATCGGCATGAGATCAGGCGTGAGGAATACCGCCCTGTGCAGAGGACCGGGCTTGGCGAACAAGGCCGTTCGGTAACAACAGAATTTAGCAATTTATCGTTTTATCCAATGTGTTACAGACAATTTATTTTCAAACTCAACTATCTGGAGATTTAATCATGAGTGCAGCTAAACCCTATACCACGGACCCCACGGAGCTCGGCTTTGACCCTGAACAATTGCGGGCCAAATACAACCACGAGCGCGATAAGCGCATTCGCAAAGAAGGTTTTGGTCAATATAAAGCCGCCGCCGGCGAGTTGGAAGAGTACATGGTCGACCACTATGTCGACCCCGGTTTTACCCGTGAGCCCCTCACCGATGAAGTCGAAGTGGCGATTATTGGTGGCGGCTACGGTGGTCTGCTGGCCGGTGCCCGTCTGCGCGAAATCGGTGTGGAAAGCATTCGCATGATCGACAAGGCCGGTGACTTTGGTGGCACCTGGTACTGGAACCGCTACCCCGGTGCCCAGTGCGATATCGAAGCCTATGTGTATATGCCGCTGCTCGATGAGCTGGATTACGTGCCCACCGAGCGCTATGCCCACGCCCCCGAATTGTTGGAGCACAGCCGTAACATCGCCAAGCATTATGACCTCTATAAGGACACCGTGTTTCAGACCGATGTCACCGAGATGAAG
>MAAU01000097.1 GCA_002162825.1 Gammaproteobacteria bacterium 54_18_T64 | reverse complement strand
GATTTAAAGGTCATTATTACCTCGGCCACTATCGATGTTGAACGCTTCTCTAAGCATTTTAATGATGCGCCGGTGATCGAAGTTTCCGGTCGCACCTGGCCGGTTGAAATTAATTATCGGCCCTTACAGGAAGACGAAGAGCTGGCCAATGGTATCGCCAATACCCTTGAAGAATTACTGCGCCAACCTCAGCGAGGTGATGTACTGGTATTTCTCAGTGGTGAGCGGGAAATCCGTGAAGCGGCCAAAGAAATACGTCAGCGGGATTTCCCCCATCTCGACGTGTTGCCACTTTATGCCCGGTTAAGCCTTGCCGAGCAGACTAAGGTCTTTAAAGCCCATCGCGGCACCCGGGTAGTACTGGCTACCAATGTTGCCGAAACCTCCTTAACCGTACCCGGCATTCGCTATGTCATCGACAGTGGTTATGCCCGCGTCAGTCGCTATAGTTATCGCACCAAGGTGCAGCGCCTGCCTATCGAGGCTGTTTCGCAGGCCAGCGCCAATCAGCGCTCGGGCCGCTGTGGTCGGGTTAGCGAGGGGGTTTGCGTGCGCCTGTACAGCGAACAGGATTATTTACAGCGCCCTGAATTTACCGACCCAGAAATTGTGCGCACCAATTTGGCGGCCGTCATATTACAAATGATGCGTCTGGGTATTGGCTCGGTACGCGAATTCCCCTTTATCGAGCCGCCCGATAGCCGCTTAATTAACGACGGCTTTTTATTGTTAAAAGAGCTGGACGCCGTCGATGCTGAGGAGCAATTAACGTCTACGGGTAGGCCTCTATCGCAATTTCCTGTCGATCCGCGCATGGGTCGTATGCTACTGGCGTCTGCGGCTGAGGGCAGCCTACGGGAAGTGCTGATCATCGTTGCCATGTTAAGTATTCAGGATCCTCGAGAGCGCCCGGCGGATAAACGTCAGGCGGCGGATGAAAAACACCGGCAGTGGCTCGATAAAGATTCTGATTTTATAAGCATTTTAAATTTGTGGCAGCACTTTGAAGAACAGCGCCAGGCCTTGACGCGCAATCAATTTGCCAAGTATTGCAAAAAATCCTTCGTCTCCTACCTGCGTATGGTGGAGTGGCGTGACTTGCATCATCAGCTACACACGGCTTGTCGTGATCTTGGCCTTGAGTATAAAAAGCAAGCGGCGGACAACGATAGTATCCACAAGGCGCTGTTAACTGGCCTGCTTAGTCATATTGGTTTTCGCCACGAGAGCCGCGAATATCTTGGCACTCGCAATCGCAAATTTCATGTTTTTCCAGGTTCCGGCCTGGCTAAAAAGCCGCCGAAATGGGTGATGGCTATTGAGTTGCTCGAAACCACCCGGCTTTTTGCCCACCATTGTGCAAGTTTTAATGAAGAGTGGTTGCCACAACTGGCCGCTCATCTGGTGAAAAAAAACCATAGCGAAGCCCATTATCATGCCGCCCGTGGGCAGGTGATGGCCTACGAAAAACAAAGTCTCTATGGCTTGACCATCGTGGAGCGTAAAAAGGTCGAGTTTGGCCAAATCGATGCCAGCCAGTCTCGTGAGGTCTTTATTCAATCGGCCCTAGTCGAAGGGCTTTACGGCAATAGTCGCTCCGGTGGTCGGCGTGGAAGCAGCAATAAAAAAGTTGCCTTTTTTGCCCACAATACGGCCATTCTCAATGAGTTACACGACTTGGAAGACCGTCTGCGTCGACGCGATATTCTCGCCGATGAATCTGCGCTGCAAGTGTTTTACGACGAAATATTGCCGGTCGAAGTTGTGGGCCTGGCCAGTTTTGAGCGCTGGCGTAAACGAGCCGAGCAGAGTCAGCCGCAACTCTTATTTGTCAGTCGGGAGCGGCTCACGCAAAATCAACCTCTGGAAAGTGAGGAGGCACAGTTTCCCAAAACCCTGTGCTGGGCAGATCACGATTATCAACTTCACTACCTCTTCGAACCGGGTAATGACCAGGACGGAGTGAGTGTTGATTTGGCTGTCGAGCACCTAAATCAGGTACCCCGTTATCGCTTTGACTGGCTGGTGCCGGGCTTGTTACGCGAAAAGTGTATTGCCCTGATGAAGGCTTTGCCCAAGCAGTGGCGCAAGCATTTTGTGCCGGTACCGTCATATGTCGACAAGGTCTTGCCACTGTTGATGCCAGATAATCGCCCCTTGCATGAAGGCTTGGCGAAACAGCTAAAGCGTTTTAGTGGTGTCGACGTGCCCCTCGATTGCTGGGTTCCCGATAAGCTAGAAGCCTACTATCGCATGAATTTTCGGCTTTTCGATGAGGGGGGCAAGCTATTGGAAAGCGTGCGCGACCTGGAATTATTGAAAGCAAAATATCGCGACCGGGTGCAGGAAACCATTCGCCAGGGCGATAGCGGCGGGGGACTCGAGCAGTCGGGACTCACGCAGTGGGATTTTGGCGAGCTGCCAGAGTTGAGTGTTATCAAGAAAGACAAGCATGAAATTCGCGCCTATCCGGCACTCAATGATGACAGTGACAGCGTCTCGTTGTGCGTCTATGACACGCCGCAATTGGCGGAAAATAAAACCAGGGCAGCTCTGGTGCGTCTGGCCATCCTCGAAAACCCAACCACTGCCAAGTATTTACGCAAGTCTCTCTTCAAGGGTCAGGACCTACAGTTAAAGGCGGGGCACTTGCCCGATCGAAAAACACTCAGCGAGGAAATTATTTTTGCGGCCTTCCGTGTCGCTTGCTTTGAGGGGCAGACAATACCCCGTAACCAGCAAAGCTTTGCGACCTGTGTCGAGCAGGGCAAGGCCAATATTGTCAGCATTGCCAATGAGTTGGAAGCCTTGTTGCTTAAGCAAGCGGCCGGCTTAAAGCGCTTGTATGAGCTGTTACGTGAGCACGGGCAGCGTTTTCCTCTGGTAGTGAAGGATGTACAGGCGCAATTGTCGGCACTTTATGCCGCAGGTTTTGTCTCTCGGACTTCGATGCACTGGCTGCGTCAGTATCCGCGCTACACTCAGGCGGCCTTAGTGCGTATGGAAAAGCGCATTGGAGAGGGTGTTAAAGATGGTGCCCTAATGGCTGACATGGCCGGTTTTTGGCAGGAGTGGCAAGTATTAGAGGCCGATGCTCTGGAGTATCCCGAGGACATTCTCGATCAGCTTGAAGCTTTCCGCTACATGATTGAAGAATATCGTGTATCTTGCTTTGCACAACAATTGAAAACCATTGCCCCTGTATCGGGTAAGCGTCTGCAGAAACAGTTGGCGAAAGTGAAGGCGGCACTGCATAACAGCTAGTGCCGTGTTAGCCCTTTATGTGCTCACAAGTCTCTTACTTGATGGCAGACGATTTTCATCGTTGTCAGGAAATTTCCGTGTCACGGAAACTAAGTGCTCGATGCTCGGTCATATATTGCAGCTTGCAACGAGACTGAGGTGGGCTAATTAAACTTCAATGTTGTTACCAATATTGTTAAAAAGTATCTTAAGGAGATTTACACATGGCTAAGCAAACAATTAAACCTTTAGCGGCGGCAGTTGGTGCAGCATTTATGGTATCCGTTGCTCTTTCCCCTACAGCCTCTGCAGCGGGTAACCCGTTTCAACTGAGTGAGCTGAGCAGTGGTTATGAAGTGGCTGGCAAACACTCCGAAGGCAAGTGTGGTGAAGGTAAATGCGGCGAAGGTAAGGCCAAAGCCGAAGGTAAGTGCGGCGAAGGTAAATGTGGCGAAGGCAAAGCCAAGGCCAAAGCCAAAGCTGAAGGTAAGTGTGGTGAAGGCAAGTGCGGTGAAAGCAAGGGTAAAGCCAAGGCCGAAGGTAAATGTGGTGAAGGAAAATGTGGCGGTAAGTCTTAAGTCCCCATGACCAAGCCTTATTCGGTGACAGGGGCGGGGCTGGGCTTGCGGCGCAGCCTTTTAGAGGTACTTTCAGATGTCGACGCCAGCGTCGATTTTATGGAAGTCGCCCCTGAAAACTGGATAAATGTGGGGGGGCGTTTTGGTCGCCAATTGCGCGAATACTCCGAACGCTTTCCCCTATTATGCCACGGCTTGTCTCTTTCAATAGCAGGCCCCGCGGAGCTCGATTGGGAGCTGTTAAAAAACATCAAGCAGTTTATCGGCGAACACAAGGTGCGCTGTTATTCAGAACACCTGAGTTATTGTGGCGACGACGGTCATCTCTATGACTTGTTACCGATACCCTTCACCGAGGAATCAGTGAAGTATGTTGCCAACAGAATTCGCCAGGTCCAGGATTTTTTAGAACAGCCCCTTGCCATTGAAAATATTTCGTACTACGCGGCTCCACAGCAGGAGTTGAGCGAAATTGACTTTATTTGTGCCGTGCTCGAAGAGGCGGATTGTGAACTCTTACTCGATGTTAATAATATTTACGTTAATAGCGTAAATCACGCTTACGATGCGGAAGGTTTCCTGGCGGCCTTGCCTGGTGATCGAATTGCCTACGGGCATATTGCCGGGCATTTTGTCGAAGCCGAAGATTTATTGGTTGATACCCATGGCGCCGATATTATTGATCCGGTTTGGCGCTTACTCGACAGCGCCTATCAACACTTCGGTGTTTTCCCCACCTTGCTGGAGCGAGATTTTAATCTGCCCCCCCTCAATGAATTGCTCGCCGAAGTAACGATGATTAAAACCCGTCAAAATGACGCCATCAATGCAGCGTATAAGGCCCCAGAAAGCCAACAATTTGAACTTCAAGCTTAATACCGATAGTGGTGACTGACTTGGAGAAAAATCTTAGGGTAGGCGAAAAAAATTCCTTTCAGTCGACTCAGCTGGTCTTTGCCGCACATTTGCGCGACCCCCTCCACAACCCGGCCCCCGCAGATATTGAAGACCGCCGCATGGCCATTTATCGCGATCTTATCTACAACAATATCGAGTCTTTTTTAAGCGGCGGTTTCCCGGTCATACGCAGTTTAATGGATGCGGAAAGCTGGCATCTATTAGTGCGGGGCTTTGTTAAAGACCACCGCTGCCACACGCCTTATTTCCTTGAAATTAGTCAGGAATTTTTGCTCTATCTCCAGGGTGGTAGTGCATTTATAGCGGATGACTTGCCTTTTATTATCGAGCTGGCCCATTACGAGTGGGTGGAGTTGGCACTGGATGTTTCCCCGGAACAATTGCCTGAGCCAAGTGCCGATATCGATCTATCCATGCATTTACTCGATAGCAATCTAGTGATTTCGCCCCTTGCCTGGCGTCTCAATTACACTTTCCCGGTACACAAAATCAGTCCGGACTATCAGCCCCTAGAACCCCTCTCAGAGCCCACATCACTGATTGTTTATCGTGGTTCGGATGAGGCCGTACATTTTTTTGCCAGCAACGCGGTTACCATGCGATTGCTGCAATTACTGGAAGATGGCCAGCACAGTGCCCGTCATGCCTTACTGCAAGTTGCCGGCGAGTTAGCTCACCCCGAACCCGAAGCCCTTGTCGCCATGGGCGAAGGCATTATTCAGCAATTGCTGAAGCTCTCTATCCTCTATCGGGTTTAGTGCCCGCGTCATCAAACTGCCATAAAAAAGTAAGCGTCCTGTCACAGTAAGTTCCCACAATACGCCCAGTTCAAAGCAGAGGCTAAGACCTCTATTACTAGCGTTATTGTCCAATTTAAGAGGGGACTGAAATGAGAAAAACTACTTTGGCCGCAGCTGTTGCAGCGACTCTGACACTGCCTGTTTCTGCCTATGCCATTGGCCCAATCGATGGCAGCGTTTACGGTAAGGTAAATATTAGTGTTGTTAACGATGACAATGGCAGTGATGAGCAAATGGAATTAAACAGCAATGCCTCACGTATCGGTGTTAAGGGCAAAACAAAATTGACGGATTCACTATATGTCATTTTTAAGGCCGAATATGAGTCCTATTGGGATGATGGTAAAAGCAGTAGCAGTAAGGGGGGGGATACCTTTGAGCAGCGCAATATTATCGCTGGCTTAAAGGGTGATTTCGGTACTATCTGGGGCGGTAAGCACGACAGCCCAACAAAATTGGC
>MAAU01000087.1 GCA_002162825.1 Gammaproteobacteria bacterium 54_18_T64 | reverse complement strand
TTTGGCCACGTTGTTATTCCAGTCGTAGCGTTGGGGCTTGAGAACGTCGTCGCCCAAATCGTGAAAGCCATTGCCGATATGGACATAACCTTCGTCGTCATCACCTGCTACCGGTGAATAACCTTCGCCACCGCAAAGTGGGCCGGGGATGTTCGCACAATCCTGGTCGTTGTACTCGGTACCAGCATCGTAACCGGGTGCGAGGAAGCTTGTGGTGCCGCGACGTGGCAGGTTCACGCCATTCAGGGCAAAGAAGGTATCGTTGGTGGGCAGTAGCATGGCGACAACAGTCAATAAGCCACGACCGGGGTTACTCTGGATAGTGATTGATGTGGTTTCACCCGGCATTAACAAAACGCCGTTGGTTGTTACAGCATCGGCAAAGCCATCAGCAAGGCCGCTTAAAGGTGCGGTATCACCGCCCTCGGCCAGTTGTGCTAATTCATCACTGGCCGCCTCGCCAAGGGTGAACAGAGGGTTTGGCTTGCGGTGGGTATAAACCAGCTGGGGGGTAAATGCCTGACCGGGTGTGAGGTTGGTAATATCGACCTGGTAGGTATGACCACGGGCACCGGCCTGGGCGGCAAGGCTGACACTGAGGCAGAGTAATAGGCTGTACATAATTTTTAACATGGTAATCGTCCTTTTGCTTGTTAGTGGCTTGATGTACACACTAATACGCAGCACGGAGGTGAAAAGTTACAGACCTTTTATTTTTTTTTTCTCGTTGTGCTAATGTGCCGCGAAATAGTTGGGCGAGAAGCCAGGGGTCGATAATGAAATTACTACACACCATGTTGCGCGTCGGAAATTTGGACAAATCCATTGCTTTTTATACGCAATTACTGGGCATGGAGCTGTTGCGTAAAAAAGACTTTCCCGAAGGCCGTTTTACCCTGGCCTTTTTGGGCTATGGTTCGGAAGATGACAATACCGTACTCGAACTCACTCATAACTGGGACGTTACGAGCTATGAACAGGGAGAGGCCTATGGTCATATCGCCATCGGTGTGGATGATGTTTACGCAACTTGCGAACAAATTAAAAGTCAGGGCGGTGCGGTAGTAAGGGAGGCCGGGCCCATGCTGCACGGTAGTACGGTACTGGCTTTTGTCGAGGACCCGGATGGCTATAAAATCGAACTGCTATCGCTGCATCATGCTTGAGGATACGAGGCAGACATTAGTCTGCAGGATCTACCTTCAGGGCTGGGGCGCCGCCCTTTGCCCGTAGCCAGTTGAGGCTATCGAGGATTTTTGGCTTGCTGGCTATCTTGCGCTCGAGAATGAACTTGCCGGGATAGTCCATCAGTAATAAGCCCATGGCGATGGTTAATAGCCCCTGGCCGGGAATAAAAAGCATAATAAACCCACCCACAAGTAGCACCCAGCCGAGTAGGTTTTTACCCACTAAGATGATGGCTCGAAGCATGGGGTGGGTGTGTTTTAAGGGCGTGGGCTGTCGCTCTTGGTGGCAGAAATAGTCACATGGAATCCTTGCTACCAGCCAGGGCAGGGTTAGCAAACTAATGACGAAGGTCAGTGCCGAAAAAATCGCCAGCCAGGTAAAGAGGCTCTGATATTCTGCCAGCCATGCCATCAATTGGTGGAGAGTGAATAGGGCAATTCAGCGATGCGAACCCCTGTAGTCACACCATCGATGATCAGCGTTGAGGCCTCGGCCTGATCTTCATGCAGTACCGCCAAGATTTCAGAGCCTGTGCCATTTGCTGGTGCGGATGTCAGCACGTTGCCGACGAGTTTGTTATCGGCCTTGGCGTGAATTTCTGCACCCACTGGCGGTGGTGTAACAGTGTCGATAATTACTCGGTAAGTGCGGCGCTTGAGTTTGCCGAGGTATTGCATGCGGGCGACAATTTCCTGGCCGGTATAGCAGCCCTTTTTAAAATTTACCGCGCCGGTGGCCTGTAGATTGAGCATTTGTGGCACAAATTGTTCAAACGTTGCCGTTTTCACCTGGGCCAGTCCGGCGCGAATCGCCTGCAGCTGCCAGTAGGCGTCGCCGGTTGGTGTGCAGCTTGTGGCCAGTTTTTGCCAAAGGGCTTGGCCGGCGTCAATGCTGACAACGAACAGGAATTGCTGAGCGGAAATGCGAATGAGTAAGCAAGCCTCATTGATACAGAGCTGATTGATCTCTTGGGGAATGGCATCAAATAGCTTTTCGAGTGCAGATTCACAGTCGGGGCCGCTCACGCCCATCAGCCGATACTTCTCACTGGCATTGCTCAAGCTGGTTTTGAAAAAGGCGGCGTACTTACCCACGCCGTTAATGGTGGTTTCGACCAGTGGCCGATGCATCACTAGTAGTAGCTTGTCTTTCTCTGGGGTGATGGCCTGGTAGGAGGTGAGCATTCTACCCTTGGGGTTACAAATGGCGCCGGGCAGACTGCTATTTTCGTCCAGTTGGCTGGTGTCACTGGTACTTTGCCCCTGTAAAAATTTCTGACTGTCCGGGCCTTCCAGAGCGAGAACGCCCTGATCGCCGAGGTCGCACAGCGCGGCCTTGCGCTGTGGGTAATCCTGCGCTGATTCTCCAAAAGAACTGGCGCATCCAGCGGTGATAGTGGCCCCCTGCTGGGTGAGAAAGCTCAACCACTGCTTCATTGTTACGGTGTCTTCTGTGTCAGCCATTTTGCTTCGCTATTTTGGTGGGTAGTTGTACGGGCTTGCATTATAATGCCACCGGCAATTTGCGTGTGAATTGCTTTCTCGGTGATCAATCAGTGGTTGAACGTACTATGGATAAAAACCGCCTCTTTTGGGCAAGCCGTCGTGGCATGCTAGAGCTGGACATTATATTACAGACCTTTCTCGAAGAGGCTTATGACGAGCTCAAGCCTGAAGAGCAGTCACTGTATCAACACTTACTTGGCTGTGAAGACCAAGATTTATTTGCCTGGTTAATGGGTAGAAATGTGCCCGAAGACCAGGATACGGCAAGGATTGTCGCCATTATTCGTGGCAGTCAACGTGCGCCTGCCAGCTGAGTTCGATTTTACAGAGCGTGCTTTTGCCCAGCGACAAAAAATTCAGCGCCTGCAGTATCTACTTATTGCACCCGTTGCGGGGTTTGTTTTCCTCTTAAGTGAGGATGTGATTTATGGTGGCCTGCTCGAGCTAGTGCTGTTACTGGTATTCTGTCGTGCCCGCCGTGGCGTTGCGATGGCTGACGTTGTTGAGCGCTTAGTTATCAGTTCTAAAAGTGGGAAGGCCATTATTAATGGTCGTGCCCATGCTCTGTCTGCCTGTGGAATAGCATATTCCAGTACCTGGCTGACGCTGATTAGCTTGTCGACGGCCGCAAAGAGCTACCGCTGTTGGGTTTCGCCAGGCTTGCTCGGCAATGAAAAATACCGCCAGTTGATCGCCTTACTTAAGGCAAAGCCCTTGTAAAAACCCTTGTAAATAGGTGCTTAGCTGCCCGGCTCCACTTAATTTTTACTGACAATAATATCCTGGCCGGCAAAGTTCATTGGCACCAAAATCGTGTCCTTGGCAACGGCGGATAATTGCGGGTGGTCGAGGGTGTAGTGCAGGCCCCGGCTTTCTTTACGCAGCATGGCCGAGCGAATAATTAATTCGGCGACCTTGGCGAGATTGCGCAGCTCGAGTAGGTCGCGGCTGACCTTATAGTTGCTGTAGTACTCCTGGATTTCTCGCTGCAATAGACGCACGCGGTTTTCGGCACGCTCCAAGCGCTTGCGGGTGCGTACGATGCCCACGTAGTCCCACATAAAACGGCGCAGCTCATCCCAGTTGTGGGAGATCACCACATCTTCATCGGAATAGGTCACTCGTGAGGAATCCCACTCCTTGGTGTAGCTCGGTTCGGGGATGTTGTCGATCTGCTCGCGAATGCTACTGGCGGCGGCCCGGGCAAATACCAGGCATTCGAGTAGGGAATTGCTGGCCATGCGATTGGCCCCGTGTAAGCCGGTAAAGGCGCACTCGCCAATGGCGTAGAGATTATTGAGGTCGGTGCGACCCTGCTTATCGGTGACAATACCGCCACAGGTGTAGTGGGCGGCGGGCACAATGGGAATGCGTTCGCGGGTGATGTCGATGCCAAACTCCAGGCACTGTGCCTTCACCGTGGGGAAGTGGCTGTCGATAAAGTCGGCGGGTTTGTGGCTGATATCCAGATAGAGGCAGTCACAACCGAGGCGCTTCATTTCGTGATCGATGGCGCGGGCGACGATGTCCCGAGGTGCCAGTTCACCCCTGGGGTGGAAATCGAACATAAAACGCTTGCCATCGGGTAGCAAGAGATGAGCACCCTCACCACGCAGGGCCTCGGAGACTAAAAAGGCCTTGGCCTTGGGGTGAAACAGGCAAGTTGGGTGGAATTGATTGAATTCCATATTGGCGACCCGACAGCCCCGGCGCCAGGCAGCGGCGATACCGTCGCCACTGGCACCATCGGCATTGCTGGTATAGAGATAGACTTTGCTGGCACCGCCAGTGGCGAGAATGACCACCTTGGCTTGAAACAGGCAGACGCGGTCGCGCTTAGTATCCAGTGCATAGGCGCCATTACAGCGAAAGCTGCGGGAATCGGCATCGGCCTGAGTCGTTAGGTCGACCACCACATGTTGTTCAAAGACATCGATATTTTGCGTACTTAATACCCTTTCGGCGAGGGTGCTAGACAGTGCCTGGCCGGTGGCGTCGGTGCTGTGCAGTATACGGCGATGGCTGTGGCCACCTTCCTGGGTTAAGTGGTAATCGTTGTTTTCTTCATTGCGACTAAATTCCATGCCCTCGTCGATCAGCCACTGCAGGGCATCTGGCCCCTGTTCGGCCGTGTGCCGAACCACGCTTTCATGACAGAGCCCGGCGCCGGCGTTGAGGGTGTCGGCAACATGGGCGTCGATACTGTCATCTTCACTGAAGACGGCGGCAATACCCCCCTGGGCAAGCCAGGTTGAACCGGTCTGTAGTCGATCTTTACTGAGTAGGGCAACGCGATGCTGGGGGGCTAGGTGTAGGGCAAGTGTCATCCCTGCGGCGCCACTGCCGATAATTAGAACTTCGTATTGGTAGGTTTTTTTCACGTTGGGATTTTCATTGTGGGCTTTTCAGTGAAGGCAATTGAGTCAGGGCGCGGGGCGCCGCTACAGCTACGAGGAGGGCGACATGATAGTATAGCGCTCTTAAAAAGCCTACCGACTCGATGACATGTGGCGAACCAAATGGAACTTTGGAGGTCAGCAAGAGGGGTATTGCATCAGGCACATTAAGCTGGAGAGAGAATGGCGGCCAACAATGAAACAAATTCGGACAAGCAACTCGTTGCTCGCGTACAAAAGGGAGATAAACGCGCTTTCGATTTGTTGGTGATTAAGTATCAGCACAAAGTGGCGGCGATTGTTAGTCGCTACATATACGACCGAGAAGAAGTCAAAGATATTGTTCAGGAGGCCTTTATTAAGGCCTATCGAGCGATTGGCTCTTTTCGGGGTGACAGCCAGTTTTATACCTGGCTCTATCGCATCGCCGTTAATACCGCGAAAAACTTCCTGGTGTCGCGCAGTCGTCGCCCACCCGCCAGTGATATTGAAGTGGCGGATGCCGAATATTTTGGTGGCGCCGATAATTTACGGGATGTGGCTTCACCCGAAAACATGGCGTTTCGCGATGAGTTACAGGGGGTCGTCGATAAAGCCATTCAATCCCTGCCCGAAGATTTACGCACAGCGGTTAGCTTGCGGGAATTGGAAAGCTTGAGTTATGAGGATATCGCGGCAGTCATGGATTGTCCGGTGGGCACGGTTCGCTCGCGTATCTTCAGGGCACGAGAGGCCATTGATAAGCAGGTTAAAGCGTTGATGGATGGCCGCCTCTAGTCTGCGATTACTGGAGCGTTGGCGCGCCAGGGGAACCTTTTTATCCGGGCCAAGTCAGATAAAGAAGTTCACCAGCGCGTATTACCTTGATGGTCTCGCTGTTGTCGCTTTTGAGCTTAAGTGGAAAGAGCTCTATTGGCGAGCGCTGGTAGGTTAATAATTTGATAGTTAGTAAGAAAGGTATTGTCTTATGAATGAGCAGCTTGACAGTAAACTGCGGGAGACACTCTCGGCCTTGATGGATGATGAGGCCTCTGAACTAGAACTTCATCGAGTCATGCGTGAGACAAGTGGGGATGAGGTATTGCACGATACCTGGTCGCGCTACCATCTGGCCGCGAGCGCGATGCGTAAGGAACTGCCCGTCGACTTTGCCGATTCCTCGCTGCAGTTGCGAGCCGCTATCAATTTGGCTGTGGCCAGTGAGCCGCTACCGCAGCGCCTCGGACAGTGGCCCAAGGCCCTGGGGCGAGTTGCCATAGCGGCAAGTGTCGCGGTACTCGCCATTTTTGGGGCCCAGCAATATCAAGTGTACGAACCCACGGCTAAGGCACCCCAAATTGCCCAGAGCGACTCGTCCAGCAGCGTTCAAAACAGGCTGGTAAAGGTCGCAGAGGCGGGGCCGCAATTTCAATTGCCTTCAGGCTTCGAGGTTCCTCAAGCCACGGCTCGCACTGCAAGCACGGGTGGCTACACCTCACCTCAGCCCAGCCAAATTGCCACCCAGTCCAGCGTTCACAAGTTTGAAACCGACAGGCAAATTCAGGCCTATATGCAGCGTTTAATGTCTCAGCGAGGCGAGCGCAACTATCGCCATGCGAGTCCGGTGTTTATGCCTGCCCAGCATGGTATGTCGCAAGATCTTGAAAAATAGTCACCACGGAATTAGCCTGACTTGCTTGGTCGCTGTGTCTTTAATGCAGTGGCAGGGCCTGGTCATGTATCGGCAATTTTCTCCTTGATTGAGGAATCGGTTCAGGTTCTCAGTGTCGAGAGTGATTATTTATGGGTCGAGGGTGTGCAGCGCTCGGCCTGTCAGTCCTGTGCTGCCCAGCGCGGTTGCGGGCAAAGTCTATTGGCAAAGTTAACACTTCGGCCCGTACACCTGCGCGTTGCTCTTGACGGCAGGGATGGCGGTTCTTTTCAGGTCGGCCAAAGTGTCACCATTGGCATTGCCGACCACGTTGTAGTCCGCGGTTCGCTGTTGGTTTATTTATTGCCACTGTTGTTGTTGTTACCGGGGATCGGGCTCGGTGAGAGTATCTTTGGCAATGAGCTGGCGGGGCTTGTTTGTGGTCTCTTAGCCCTATTGCTGGGTGCTTGCATTGCGGCGGCTGTGTTGAATGCCCGTACTAATAAATCGAGACTACAGGCTTGCTTGCTCGATGGCTGAGGTCGGTGACTTTTCAACGGGTCTATATAGTGCTGTAGTGGTCGCTGAGCACATGATAAAAATTAAAACCGTAAAGGACTTTGGATGATGACGCGAGCGCTTATCGCTTTTTATT
This sequence comes from Gammaproteobacteria bacterium 54_18_T64, assembly GCA_002162825.1. Classification (GTDB taxonomy): domain Bacteria; phylum Pseudomonadota; class Gammaproteobacteria; order Pseudomonadales; family Porticoccaceae; genus Reddybacter. Next base: position 38,868 of record MAAU01000087.1, on the reverse strand, counting down.
GTGTATTTGCCTGTGTGCTAAGCGCCCACGCGCAGTTGCCCGATTTCACTCAATTGATCGAAGAGAACTCCCCGGCGGTAGTTAAAATTACGGCAGTTGAGGGCAGTGCCAGTCGACGTCGAGAAAATATTCCCCAGGGTAAAGTTCCCGAGGCCCTGCGTGATTTATTCAACCAGCGTCGTGGTCAGGAGCGCAAGGCTCGCTCCATGGGCTCGGGTTTTATTATCTCCAATGACGGCTATATTCTCACCAATCACCATGTCGTGGGTGCCGCTAAGCACATTACCGTGCGTCTGAATGACCGGCGAGAATACGAGGCTAAAGTCATCGGCCTCGACCCACGCTCTGACCTGGCTCTGTTGAAAGTTGAGGAAAGTGATTTACCTATGGTGCACTTTGCCCAGCCCGACAAGTTGAAGGTGGGGGAATGGGTGGTGGCCATTGGCTCACCCTTTGGCCTCGATTATTCGGCCAGCACGGGTATTGTCAGCGCCATTGGCCGCAGTATCCCCACCGCGCGGGGTGAGGACTACGTGCCCTTTATTCAAACCGATGTGGCCATTAATCCGGGTAATTCGGGTGGGCCGCTGTTTAACCTCGCCGGCGAAGTGGTGGGTATTAATTCACAGATTTATACGCGCTCGGGGGGCTCAATCGGGCTCTCCTTTGCGATTCCTGTCAGTGTCGCTATGGAGGTGGTTTCACAGCTCAAAGAAAAGGGTCGCGTCGATAGAGGCTGGCTCGGGGTTTATATACAGGATGTGGACAAAAACCTGGCTCAATCCCTTGGTCTGGAAAAGCCCCAGGGCGCACTGCTGGCTCAGCTCGAAGCCAACGGCCCAGCCGCTAAGGCCGGCTTGAAAGCGGGTGATGTGGTGATTCGCTTTAATGGCCAGGCGGTACTTGACGCCAGTGATTTACCGCATATTGTCGGGCTTTTGGCGGCGGGAGAAAAAGTGGATGCGAGGGTAATACGTCGGGGCAAGGAAAAGACCATCGTGGTTGAGGTCGGTGCCCGCGAGGGAGAGAGTCGAGTGGCGAGCAATAGCGGTGGCGATGTGCTGGGTTTGGAGCTGGAAGAGCTGGATGATGCTGCACTCGAAAAGCGCCGTTTGTCGGGCGGTATCGTTGTAATAAAAGTCTATCCGCAGTCACCGGCCGCTGATGCAGGGCTACAGGCGGGGGATGTGCTGGTGCAGTTGGGCTATCAAACACTGAGCGATATAGAGGATTACGAGGCGATACTCAAGCAGTTGCCAGTGGGCACTCCGGTGGCTCTGCGCTTTTTCCGTCGCGGCCGTTCTATTTTCCGCACCATTGAAATTGACTGATACCTAATAGAGGTACAGTGGGTTGGGGTTTGTGTCGGACACTCGATGAGCTTCATAGCTTACGGGGGCGAAATAAGCTAGAATTCGCGTCGCTCAAATTCCCCCTCCCTATGGATTTTATAAGCCTGTGTCAGACCTCAGTCATATTCGCAATTTTTCTATCATCGCCCACATCGACCACGGCAAGTCGACCATTGCCGACCGCTTTATTCAGTTTTGTGGCGGCCTAAGTGAGCGGGAAATGGACAGTCAGGTTCTCGATTCCATGGATATTGAGCGTGAGCGTGGCATTACCATCAAAGCGCAGAGCGTAACGCTGAGCTATACCGCCGTTGATGGTCAAGTCTACCAACTCAACTTTATTGATACGCCCGGTCATGTCGACTTTAGTTATGAGGTTTCACGATCCCTCGCGGCCTGTGAGGGCGCGCTCCTGGTGGTCGATGCGGCACAGGGTGTTGAGGCTCAATCGGTGGCCAATTGTTACACGGCAATTGCCCAGGGTTTGGAAGTGATCCCCGTACTGAATAAAATGGATTTGCCCCAGGCCGAGCCGGAGCGAGTGTGTCAGGAAATTGAAGATATTATCGGTATCGACGCCTCTGATGCGGTGCTGTGTAGTGCCAAAAGTGGCCTCGGTATACAGGATATCCTCGAGCAATTAGTGGCTGAAATACCAGCTCCACTGGGTGATGTCGATGCGCCACTACAGGCGCTGATTATCGATTCCTGGTTTGATACTTATTTAGGCGTTGTCTCGCTGGTGCGGGTAATGCAGGGCACATTACGGCGCCGCGACAAAGTCATCACTAAAAGCATTGGCAAGGCCCATATTGCCGATAGCATTGGCGTCTTTACCCCCAAGCGCAAAGAGACGGGTGTTTTACAGGCCGGTGAAGTGGGCTTTGTGGTGGCTGGTATCAAGGACATTCACGGGGCACCGGTCGGCGACACCATTACCCACGCGAGCACTCCGGATATAGACTCACTAGCGGGCTTTCAAAAGGTTAACCCTCAGGTTTATGCGGGAATGTTTCCCATTAACTCGGAAGATTTTGAGGATTTTCGCGAGGCATTGGCGAAGCTGACTCTTAACGATGCATCACTGTTTTACGAGCCTGAAAGTTCCGATGCCCTGGGTTTTGGCTTCCGTTGTGGTTTCCTCGGCATGCTGCACATGGAAATTATTCAGGAACGCCTGGAGCGAGAGTACAACCTCGATTTAATCAGCACCGCGCCGACGGTTGTCTATGAGGTGCTGCATACTAATGGTGAGCTACTTTATATCTCCAATCCCTCGAACCTTCCCGACCCCGGTGCCATTGATGAAATGCGCGAGCCTCTGTGCGAGGCCAATATTCTGGTGCCCAAGGACTATGTCGGCAATGTGATCTCACTGTGTGTGGAAAAACGTGGTGTACAGAAAGATATGCAGTTCACCGGCGACCAGGTTTCACTAACCTATGAAATGCCGATGGCCGACGTAGTGATGGACTTTTTCGATCGCCTAAAATCGGTGAGTCGCGGCTTTGCCTCTCTGGATTACGGCTTCAAGCGTTTTCAGCCGGCCCCCTTGGTACGTCTCGACATCTTAATTAATGGCGATAAGGTCGACGCCCTGGCCTTGATTGTGCATCGCGATAATGCCCAGCAAAAGGGTCGTTTAATTACCGATAAAATGAAGGAATTAGTGCCTCGTCAAATGTTCGATGTGGCCATTCAGGCCGCGCTTGGTGGACATGTTATTGCGCGTACCTCCGTTAAAGCGCTGCGTAAAAATGTTACGGCTAAGTGTTACGGTGGCGACATCTCTCGTAAGAAAAAACTACTGGCCAAGCAGAAAGCCGGTAAAAAACGTATGAAGCAGGTGGGCTCAGTGGAAATTCCCCAGGAAGCCTTTCTCGCCGTACTAAAAACGGATAATTAAAATGGATTTCGACTTCCCGCTGATCCTCGTTGTGCTGACTGGCTTAGCCGGCTTTATGTGGCTGGTCGATCGTTTCTATCTGTCCAAACAACGTGAACAAAAAGAACTGGCACCCTGGTATATCGAGTCCACGGCGCCATTTTTCCCGGTGCTTCTAGTGGTTTTGGTGCTGCGTTCTTTTATCGTGGAACCCTTCCAAATCCCCTCCGGTTCGATGATACCAACCCTGAAAGTTGGCGATTTTATCCTGGTCAATAAATTTGCCTATGGTCTACGCCTGCCTGTCAGCGGTACTAAGGTTCTCTCGCTAGGCGAGCCCGAGCGCGGTGATGTGATGGTGTTCTTCCCACCCAATGACAAGCGGTATTTTATTAAGCGTGTGATTGGTTTGGCTGGTGATGAAATTCGTGTTATCAACAATGTGCTGTTCGTGAATGGTCAAAAAATGCCCCAATCGACACTTGATAATGCCGAGCCCTATTTTGTCGAAAAAAGTCTCACAGAATCGAATTCGGCCAGTAATGCACAGGTGATGATGGAGGCACTGACTGGCGTTGACCATCTGATTCGCAAGCATCAAACGCCGGGACCCTATGGGCGCAATTTTAGTACCGTCGTACCGGAAGGGCACTACTTCATGATGGGTGACAATCGTGATAATAGTAGTGATAGCCGAAGATGGGGCCCGGTTCCTGAAGAAAACGTGGTCGGCAAGGCCTTTGCCGTGTGGATGCACTGGGAGAAAGTGCTAAGCATTCCCAGTTTTGATACAGTGGGAAGCATACGTTAAAGCGAGTGGAGAATAGGGTATGAGGCAGCGTAAACAGCGGGGCTTGTCGGCACTGGGTATCTTGTTAATTTTGAGCATTGCTGGATTTTTTCTCACCATCGCAACGGCCATCGGTCCTCTCTATCTCGATAATTCCTTTGTTAATGCCGCCTTACAGTCTTTGGCTGATGAGCCCATCCACAAGCTCAGTGATTCAAAAATACGTCGGCGCCTACAGAACTCTTTTACGATCAATAATATTCGCGATGTGAATGCCAAGGACACGGTGATTGAGCGTAAAAAAACGGCCACCACAGTGAGTCTGGATTATGAGCGACGAGTAAATTTATTGGCCAATGTTGATGTCGTTGTCGTGTTTAAGAATACCTATGATACTTCTGCCCGCTAATTTTATGATCGGTGTGCCTCCTTGCTGAATATTTCCCTGCGTCGTTTTATTAATCGTCTCGGCCATGATTTTTCTGAGCCCGCTTTACTTGAACAAGCCCTAACCCACCGTAGCTTTGGTTCGACGAATAATGAGCGTCTGGAATTTCTCGGCGATGCCGTACTGGGTATGGTCGTTAGCGAGATGCTCTATCGTCACTTTCCCGCCGCCAGTGAAGGCGATTTGAGCCGCTTGCGCTCAGTACTGGTGAAGGGTGAGGCCCTGGCAACAATGGCACGGGCAATTGACCTGGGTGAACAACTGCGACTCGGTTCAGGGGAATTGAAAAGTGGTGGTTTTCGCCGCGACTCCATCTTAGCTGGGGCCTATGAAGCGGTGATCGGGGCCATTTTACTCGATGGCGGCTTTGATACCTGCCGCGCTTGTCTCGTTGCCTGGTTTGAACCCCTGTTACAGAGTTTGTCCCTGGGGGATGAGCACAAGGATCCAAAATCGCGTTTGCAGGAATATTTACAGGGTAAGGGTGCTGCATTACCAGATTACAGGCTGCTTAATGTTAGCGGTGAAGGCCATGCCCAGCATTTTGAGGTGCAGTGCTGCCTTGTTGGGGTAAGTGCTGATTATCGCGGTTCAGCTAGCAGTCGGCGCAAGGCTGAGCAAGCGGCGGCGACGGTGGCGCTCAACGATCTACAAATTCAAAGTAACAAAACGGGCAAAGGGCGGTGATCCAATGGTAGAAGAGCAAGTTCAGCAACGTTGTGGCTATGTGGCCATTGTTGGTCGTCCCAATGTGGGTAAGTCCACCTTGCTTAACCACATGCTCGGCTTAAAACTAAGTATTACCTCTCGTAAACCACAGACCACCCGCCACAATGTCCTGGGTATTAAAACCTCGGATGATTGCCAGCTTATTTTTGTTGATACCCCGGGCATTCATAGCGATCAAGATAAGGCCATCAACCGCTATATGAATAAAGCGGCACAAAGCGCGATTCGGGATGTCGATATTATCGTTTTCGTGGTCGATCGCCTGTCGTGGACGGATGCCGATAAAGAGGTGGCGGAAAAGCTTAGCGCTTCGGATTCGCCGCTCATTGTCGCCATTAATAAGATAGACAGAATAGAAGATCGTGCTGAACTCCTACCTCATATTGAATACCTGCAGCAGTTGATGCCAAAGGCAGAAATAGTTCCCGTTTCTGCCTTGCAGAAAAAAAACCTCGATTTACTGGAAGAGCAAATTAGTCGGCATATTCCAGACAATGTGTTTTTATTTCCAGAAGATCAAATTACCGACCGATCCGAACGCTTCCTCGCCGCCGAACTGGTGCGCGAAAAAATCACGCGTCAACTCGGCGCGGAACTACCCTATCAAATCACAGTCGAAATTGAAGCCTTTGAGATGAAGGGGCATATCCGCCATATTAACGCGCTAATTTTGGTGGAACGGGAAGGGCAAAAGAAAATAATAATTGGTGAAAAGGGCAAGCGTTTGAAAAGTATTGGCCAGGCAGCGCGCATCGATATGGAACGCCTCTTTGGCAGTAAAGTCATGTTGACCCTGTGGGTGAAGGTACGTAGCGGGTGGTCGGATGATGAACGCGCGCTCCGCAGCCTTGGCTATCAGGATTAACTACCTACAGGCGGGAGCCAAATGACGTCACTTATGGGTTTTGTAGCCTGGTTATTGTGACAATGCTGAGCAACGCCGATCAACAAAATTCTTATCTTTTGCACACACGAAATTATCGTGAAAGCAGCCACATAGTGGACCTTTTCTCTCGGGATTTTGGCCGCTTACGTGCGGTGGCTAGGGGGGGGCGCGGTAAAAAGAAACTAGGCGGTCATCAACTACAGGCTTTTACGCCGTTATTCCTGTCCTGGCGGGGCAAGGGCGATTTGAAAAATCTGACCGGGGTTGAATCGTCGGGTAGAAGCTCGGCTTTACACGGTGAAATGTTGTATATAGGCCTGTACCTCAATGAATTACTGCTGCGTTTACTGCCCGAATATGTACCCCACGAAAGCTTGTTTGATAGCTATGGTGAACTGATTGTACAGCTCAGTAACGGTACGGACCCTGAACCTCTGTTGCGTCGTTTTGAATTGTTGCTCCTGGACGAATTAGGCTATGGCCTCGATATGACTACAGAGTCCGTAGAGGGTCGCCCCATTATCGCCGGCGAACACTATCATTTAAGCCCTGACCAGGGTTTTATGCGCATAGATGCCTGGACAGGTAATAATAAAGAAGTGTGCTTTGCTGGGGAGCATTTGTTGGCAATTGCCGAAAACGACTACCGCTCGTCAGATGTTAGGCGCTGTGCAAAATTGCTTTCGCGTAGTGCCTTACAAGCCCAGCTTGGTGGCCGCCCTCTGTTGAGCCGACAACTCTTTCGCCAAGTGCGAGCTCCAGGCAGCGTAGCTCAGGGCGCTAAGGGTGGATAAGTAATGATAGTGGGTATTGGCAGTGATCTGGTGCACATTAGTCGAATAGAGGCGGTGCTGGAGCGCCGGGGTGAGGCCTTTGCAAAGCGCATTTTGCGTCCTGAAGAGTTACTGAGCTTCACACAGAAAAATACAGCTCGTTCACAAGCTGCATTTTTGGCGAAGCGTTTTGCCGCCAAAGAGGCCGTGAGTAAAGCCCTGAAAACCGGTATTGGCGAGGTTTCATGGCAGCATATTCTGGTGAGTAATACCGCAAGTGGTGCACCTGAAATAACGTTGTCCGACAATGCCTTACTTGCTTGCAGAGCCTTAGGTGCTGAAACGATTCATCTCAGTTTGTCAGATGAGCAAGACATGGCGTTGGCTTTTGTGGTTTTGAGTGCTTAGTAAAGATCTGGTTTTTTGGCGAAGAGTTCACCCTCTTTGTTTGGTATGTTCGTAAAGTTAGTCAATATAGCCAAGCCGTCTTAGGGCTTGGATCGATTCAATCGATAGTGGGGGCCTAGGGGCCTAAAATAGAATTTTTGTAAGCGAGTAGAATCCAAACATGGAATATCCGACCATAGAGTCCTGCATTGGCAATACGCCTCTGGTGCGTTTGCAGCGTCTTAGCGCGGGGCTCAATAATACGATACTGCTGAAACTCGAAGGTAACAACCCTGCCGGTTCGGTGAAGGATCGACCGGCCTTGAGCATGATTGCCCATGCCGAAACCAGGGGGACAATCAAGCCGGGTGATACGCTAATCGAGGCCACCAGTGGCAATACGGGTATAGCCCTGGCAATGGTTGCGGCCATTAAGGGTTACCGAATGATATTGATTATGCCCGACCATATGACGGAGGAGCGCAAGGAGGCTATGTTGGCCTACGGGGCCGAACTGATATTGGTTAGCCAGGAGGAGGGCATGGAAGGGGCTCGTGATCTCGCTCTGCAGATGGAGGAAGATGGTAAGGGCCTGGTACTCGATCAGTTCAATAATGCCGATAACCCCCGCGCTCATATCGAAGGTACGGGGCCAGAAATTTGGCGCCAAACAGAAGGTAGGGTTACTCATTTCGTCGCTGCTATGGGTACCACTGGCACCATTATGGGCGTCTCCCAGGCCTTGAAAACCTTTAATAAGGATATTCAAATTATTGGCCTGCAACCGGCAGAGGGCGCGAGTATACCCGGCATTCGCCGTTGGCCGTTGGCCTACTTACCGGGTATTTTTGACGCGGCTAGCATCGATAGAACACTGGATATTGCTCAGCGTGAAGCCGAGGACAGGATGCGAGATTTGGCCCGCAAAGAGGGTGTGTTTTGTGGTGTTTCATCCGGCGGTGCTGTCGCAGGTGCCCTGCGCTTGGCGAGTGAGCTGGAAAATGCCACCATTGTGGTTTCGATTTCTGATCGTGGTGATCGCTACCTCTCCTCGGGGCTGTTCAGTGTCTAATAATTCCTTTTCTTTGCTGCTTTTACTTTAGGAGCCTAGCTTGGTACAAGTCCGAGAAATTCATGCCACTCCGGCACAGGGCCCTGCGGATCTGAATCTTTGGCTTGATAAAATAGTCGACAAATGTCAATTGGATATGCCTTCCCGCAAACGATTGCGTCAGGCCGCCAACCTGGCAAAAGAGACGGAGGTAAATGCCTCCCTGGTGGGCGAATCTGTTTTTCGCGGCAGTATTTTGCAAATGGGTCTTGAAATAGCCGACATTCTCTCCGACCTGCGAATGGATTGTGAGGGCCTACAGGCCGGTATTTTGTACCGTGCAGTACGCGAGGGAAAGCTCAGTATTAATGTTGTGAGCGAGAGGTTCGGTGATACTGTCGCGACATTAATTAGCAACGTATTGCGCATGGCGGTGATTAGCGGTTTACGCAATGATTCGGTACAAAATGTACTGGGTCAGGATGCCTCACAACAGGCTAATAAAGTTAGAGAAATGCTGGTTTCTGTCATTGATGACGTGCGAGTAGCGTTGATTAAACTGGCCGAACGCACCTGTGCGATTCGCATGGTGAAAACCGCCCCAGAGGAAAAGCGCAGACAGGTTGCCAGGGAGATCTTTGACGTCTATGCACCGCTTGCCGATCGTCTGGGTATCGGGCAGTTAAAGTGGGAGCTGGAAGATCTGGCTTTTCGCTATCTCGAAGCGGATGAATACCAACAAATTGCTCGCCTACTTGATGAGCGACGCATTGACCGTCAGCAATACATCGACAGCGCCATCGCGACAATTAAAGATGAACTGAACCAAATCAACAATCGCAATGAGGTGACGGGCCGCGCTAAACACATTTATAGTATTTGGCGAAAAATGCACCGCAAAGATATTGGTTTTTCTCAAGTTTACGATATTCGAGCCATCAGGGTGCTGGTGCCAGCCGTTAGTGACTGCTACGCAGTATTGGGCATTGTCCATAGTAAGTGGCGCAATATTCCCAATGAGTTCGATGACTACATTGCCTCCCCAAAGGAAAATGGCTATCAATCCCTGCATACGGCGGTGATTGGTCCAGGGCGAAAAGTAGTAGAAATTCAGATTCGCACCTACGAAATGCATGAGGAATCCGAGCTGGGTATTTGCGCTCACTGGCAATACAAAGCCGGTGATAGCAGTGCCGCTGACGATAATTACGAGGGAAAAATTGCCTGGCTCAGGCAGGTACTGGAATGGCATGAGAACCTAGGTGATTTTATTGAGCTTGAAAGCGGTAGTGAACAGGTTTATGTCTTTACTCCCGAGGGCCATATTATTGATCTGCCCCTTGGTGCGACACCGATTGATTTTGCCTACCGAGTTCACACCCAAATTGGTCATCGTTGTCGTGGGGCTAAAGTTAATGGCGATATTGTTAGCTTGAACGCGACATTAAAAACCGGTGATCAGGTTGAAATTATTACCGGTAAACGCGATGCCCCACGCCGCGACTGGCTGGTTGAATCCCTGGGTTATCTGCAAACGACACGGGCAAGGGCCAGAGTTCAACAGTGGTTTCGCACACAAAATCGCGAACAGAATATTGAGGCCGGACAGCGCATACTCAACCGTGAAACCCGCCACCTCGGCATTGACTTGGCTCAGCTGGACACTATCGCCAGTAAGTTTAATAAACAGAATTCCGAGGGTTTATACGCGGCAATTGGTGCCGGTGATATTAGCTCTACTCAGGTTATTCGCGCTGCCCAGGGCACGTGGGTCGTGGCGGGGCGCCCGACGCCATCGCCCCAATCAAATGCCAGCCGCTATGCTGACACGGCTTTTTATATTTATGGCGTGGGTAATTTATTGACACGGGTGGCGCATTGCTGTGCACCACAGCCGGGCGATGCTATCTGCGGTTATTTAACCGCTAAGAGGGGTGTCACCATTCACCGCGCAGACTGCGGTGCTTTGCTACGCCTACAAGCCGAAGAACCACGCCGGGTCTTGAAAGTCACCTGGGGTGGGACTCCAGAGCTGCGTTACCCGGTGAAGATTCAGGTGAGTTCTTATGATAGAGCGGGCTTATTACGTGATATCACCGGTTTGATTGATCGGGAAGGGTTATATATCGGCAGTTTAAATAGCGTCGAAACGGATGACGGCCTGGTCCAGACCGGGTTTTCCACCGAAGTGGTGAATATGGAGGCACTGAGCCGCTTACTCAGTAAACTATGTCAAATTGATAATGTTGTGGATGCCTGCCGCCTGGTTGAGGAGACACCAGATGGTGAGCACTGAAAGGACGGTTTATACCCTTGAAAATTTGATTTATTTGATGGCTCGCCTACGCAATCCGGGTACCGGGTGTCCCTGGGATATTAAGCAGGACTTCCAGAGTATCGTGCCTCACACCCTTGAAGAAACTTACGAGGTGATCGATGCCATTGAACGAGGTGATTTTTCTCATTTGTGTGAAGAGCTCGGGGATTTACTCTTCCAGGTGGTTTTTTATAGCCAGATGGCAAAAGAGCAGGATTTGTTCGATTTCCAAGAGATTATTGATGTTCTAACGGCCAAATTGATTAGACGACACCCTCATGTCTTTCCCGATGGCACTTTGTACAGCGAGCGGCAAAGCGGTTTTGTGCCAGACCAAGCTGCGATTCGCAGTACCTGGGAAAAATTAAAAGCTAAAGATCGCCTTGATAAAGGTGCCCTCGAACGCTTATCCGACATTCCCCTAGCCTTGCCGGCACTAAGCCGCGCTGTGAAACTACAAAAACGCGCGGCCAATCATGGCTTTGATTGGCCAGACTACCGACCGGTGTTAGAAAAAATTGATGAAGAACTCGCTGAATTGCGAGAGGCCATTGAGCTCAATAACGCCAAGCACATTGAAGAAGAGCTTGGGGATTTAATCTTTGCCTGCGCAAATTTTGGGCGCCACAGGGGCATTGATCTGGAAGCCTGCCTGCGAGGAGCCAACCTGAAATTTTCAACTCGCTTCCGCGCCATGGAAGTAATAGCAGATAATAAGGGGCTTGATTTTGAAGAATTGAGCCTGGAAGAAAAAAATGATCTGTGGCTACAGGTAAAAAACATGGAAAACACACCTGCCAGCTAGTGATTAACTGTTATTTCAATGACTTGTGGAAAAGCTTGGTTCAGTGTAAAGTTCGGCCTTTTTTTTGGTGCCGTTAAACCATTAAGTAATGAGAGAAATGCAGTGATCACTGGCGAGAACATGTCGGTAACCTGCCCTGTAATTAGCTATTCGGTACCTACCCGCAAATCGGAGAACATTGATGCGATTAATACTGCTAGGCCCACCCGGAGCTGGAAAAGGAACCCAGGCACAATATATTTCAGAAAAATACGGTATCCCACAAATTTCGACGGGCGACATGCTGCGAGCCGCAGTTAAAGCCGGCACCGAGCTGGGTTTAAAAGCGAAAGATATTATGGCCTCTGGTGGACTGGTTTCTGATGAGCTGATTATCGACCTGGTTAAGGAGCGTATTCAACAGGCCGATTGCGTTAATGGTTTTCTGTTCGATGGTTTTCCCCGTACCATCCCCCAGGCTCAAGCACTTGTCGATGCCAGCATAGGGATTGACGTCGTTCTTGAAATTGACGTTGCCGACAATGAAATAGTGTCTCGCTTGAGCGGCCGGCGTGTTCATGAGGGTTCAGGTCGGGTCTACCATGTTGCCCATAATCCACCAAAGTCAGAAGGTATTGACGACGTTACCGGTGAGACGCTGATTCAGCGTGTCGACGATAGTGAAGACACTGTGCGCAATCGTTTGAAGGTGTATCACGAGCAAACGGAACCGTTGGTTGCCTTTTATGAAAACCTGTTGCAGGCGGGCGACAAGCCGGCACCACGCAATGCCCGTGTCGATGGTATTGGCGCACTCGATGATGTGCAGGATCGTATTACGGCAGCCCTGACATAGGTTGCATCTTAATCAGCCTCTGGCTGTCTACCTGCCGGCCGTGGTGCTGTTTCAGGGTAAAGCCGATTGTCATTGAGACTCGCTGAGTTAATAATACTGTGTGTATTTGTTGCGGGGTAAATCCTTGGCAAGAGAAAAAATAGGTATCATTTTAGTAAATTTAGGTACACCGGCGGCGCCGAATGCCCGCTCGGTGGCGCGTTATTTACGTGAGTTTCTCTCCGACCCTCGGGTGGTGGAAGTACCTCGCTTGCTCTGGTGGGTTCTACTGAATTTTTTGATCGTGCCTCTGCGCTCGCGCAGAGTGAGCGAAAACTATCGCTCGATCTGGTTGCAAGAGGGTTCGCCTCTCAAGGTTATTACCGAAAGGCAAGTCGCGGCGTTACAGCAGACTCTCGATAAAAGCAGTGATAAGCAATTTATTACCACCTATGCGATGAGTTATGGCGATAAGACCATCGCCAAGACTGTGAGTACTTTGAATGGCCAGGGCATCAATAAAATAATTGTCCTCCCCTTATTTCCTCAATATTCGGCGAGTACCACGGCAGTTGTTTACGATCAGCTTGCCGAGTTGGTAAAGGACTATCGTCATATACCGGATATTCGTATTGCCCACCATTACTATGACAGCTCTAGTTATATTGATGCCCTTGCGGATTCGGTGGAAAAACACTGGCAGACCAATGGGCGGGCCGAGTGTTTGTTGATGTCTTTTCATGGCATACCCAAAAATTACGTGGTGGCAGGTGACCCTTATTACCTGCAATGCCAAGAAACTGCGCGGGCATTGGCGTCGCGTCTCGATTTATCTTCTCAGCAGTGGGCTTATAGCTTTCAATCTCGCTTTGGTCGATTGGAGTGGGTAAAGCCTTATACCGATGTCGTTTTACAAGCGTGGGGTGCACGGGGTCTCGAAAGTGTCGATGTTATTTGCCCTGCCTTTTCCAGTGATTGTCTGGAAACACTGGAGGAAATTGATCAGCTTAATCGTCAGTATTTTTTACAGGCTGGAGGTAAAAATTTCTCCATGATCCCCTGCTTAAATGACTCGCCTTTACATATTAAAATGCTAAGCGAGCTTGTTTTTTCACGACTTTAATATCTATAAAAAACAGTTTAAGTGATGCCCTTGCAATGTGGCGTAATCGCTGTTTTTGCTCTCGGCTTCATGACCTTGTCTACTTTGTCTCAAATAAAAAAATAATTAAATTCCTGATGCCGTATTTACTTGTTTTAGAGGCTGTTTTGTGGACACCTCAATGTTTATCAACTAAAATTCGCACACTTGGATATAGTCCTTGTTTTTTGAATTTATTGCGTTAAATGATTATTTCGGGAGCATTATATATGCCACGCCCTGCAAGCAAAAAGAAGTCCGCAAAGCCAGCAGTAAAAAGCACAGTTGCCAGTGCCGGATCAGCTGCGGAAAAAGTATTGGAAAAAGCGCTGAAACAGCTGGATGCTCAAAGCGGGAAATTAAGTATTGCTAGGGATAAGCTTCGTCAGAAAAGAGAAAGTGCGGCCAAAAGCACCACGGCCGCCACCACAGCTGCACTGGATAAAGCCTATGCGGTAGTTACAACTCAGTCGGTTACTCTCGCTGAACTGACGAATACGGTTCGTTTAGCCAAGGCTGACGTGCGTATTGAAACAGTCATGAAAAAGGTTGAGGAAGCTAAAGCGGCGCTACAACAGAAGGAAGATAGTGCGGTCAAAAAAATGGCCGATCAATCAGCGGCTGACTTGAAGGCTGCGGTAGCGAAATTTGAGCAGCGTTGGTTAAAGCAACGAGCACAGCTCAATACTAAAAAGGTCAAAGTGGCCGTAGCGCGCTCACGCACCAAAATCAAAACTATTGAGAAAAAAGCCAAGGCTGAAGCTTCGGCCATTAGTAAGCGTGCGAATAAGTTGAGTGCGATACCCGTTGCTACTCCTGGTCGCCCCGGTCGTCCCGCTGGTTCAGTTGCAAAAACAGTAAAAGCAGGCGCCGCGCCTAAGCGCAGGGGTCGTCCTGCCAAAGTAGTAGCGTCTGCCGCTACGGAACCTAAGCGCAGAGGACGCCCCGCTAAAGTGGCACCGGCAGTTGTCGTTGCAGAACCCAAGCGTAGAGGGCGCCCCGCAAAAGCAGTGCCGGCAGTCGCCGCTGCAGAACCTAAGCGTAGAGGGCGGCCGCCAAAGGCTGCTGGTGCAGTTAAAAAGGCTGCTTCAAGCACGACTGCAAAAAGTGCCGATGCCCCTAAAAGGCGCGGTCGGCCACCAAAGGCTGCAGTGACAAAGAGCAAGCCGGTTAGTGCCCCGAAAAGGCGTGGTCGCCCACCTAAGGTAAAGACAGCCTAAGTCTGGCCTCGTCGCAGTAGAAAAATCCTCCTTGTTGGGGGATTTTTTTTGTCATGCTTTCTTCCAGGCCGATAATTTTTTGGTCAAGTGTTTATAATCGACGAGACCTGCCAATGGCCGGTCGTTATCGGGCTATTTTCGATGCGAAACTTTAATTAAGGCTCTTTTTAAGTCAGAATTTTATGGCAACTATTCTCTCAATTGATACCTCTGGGGCCTGTTGTTCCGTTGCCCTGAGTCTTGACGATAAGCAACTTGTTCGACGAACCGCTACGCCAAGAGAGCATGTTCGCCTCGTACTACCAATGGTTGATGAGCTCCTCGCCGAGGCGGGTATTCAGCTCTCGTGTCTTGAGGCCATTGCATTCACCCATGGCCCGGGCTCTTTTACCGGTTTGCGTATCGGTTTTGGTGTCGTACAAGGCTTGGCCTTTGGTGCCAACTTACCCGTTATTGCGCTCTCAAGCCTTCAGGTGATGGCGCAAAGAGCCATTCGGCTGGAAAGTCTAGCCAGCGATAGTATTATTATTCCCGCTATTGATGCCCGTATGGGGGAGCTGTATTGGGGGCTTTATAGTCAAAGTAATGGTCTTGCCAGAGCCTTGGCTCCCGATGCACTGTGTCCACAACAAACCGTGCCTCTGCCAGATTTTGAAGGGCAATCATCAGATATGCAACTTGTCGGCGTCGGTGACGGTTGGCAGTACCAGCCGGAATTGCGCCGGGGCAATGATGTCTTCAGTCCTGGAGTTGTCTACCAGAATATGGGGCCGGATGCGGAAGACATTCTGACCCTTGCCAAGGTGGCATTACAACAGGGGCGGATAAGTGCCATTGAGAATGTTGAACCCCTTTATCTACGCAATACGATTAGTTGGAAAAAGCGTCAACGCTTAAAACCTTAAGCTGTCTAATGACTTATTGATAAAGGTTTATGTATGGAAACAATTCAGGTCTTTGTACTGGCGCTTATTCAGGGCCTGACTGAATATTTACCAATTTCTAGTTCTGCCCATTTGATTTTACCATCTCAGTTGCTGGGCTGGCCGGATCAGGGGCTGGCCTTTGATGTGGCTGTGCATATTGGCTCGCTGCTGGCTGTTTGCACCTATTTTCGCCAAGAATTACAAGTCATCTTTGCCAGTTGCTGGGCGCAGTTATTTCACGGTCAAGCCAATGAACACAGTCGTTTGGGTTGGCTGCTCATGTTCGGCACCATTCCGGTGGGTCTTGCTGGTCTATTGTTTGGCGATTTTATTGAGAATCACTTGCGCTCTATATCGGTGATAGCCATAACGACGATTATCTTTGGTTTATTACTGGGTCTGGTTGATAAAAAGGGCTCTCAGCAATTAACCATGGCACAGATGAGCTGGCGCTCTGCCATGTTAATAGGTCTGTCTCAGGCCTTGGCTTTAATACCCGGCACATCGCGGTCTGGCATCACCATTACGGCGGCACTAGCCCTGGGTTATGATCGCCAGGCTGCCGCACGCTTCTCCTTTCTACTCGCCATCCCGGTGATTATTCTCAGTGGTGGATACAAGGGCTTGCAGCTTATTGATGAACACAACTCCGTTGCCTGGGAAGATATCTTTCTCGGCATTGGCCTTTCGGCGGTGGCGGCATTTGCCTGTATTCATTTTTTTCTCGCCCTGGTTAATCGTATCGGCATGATGCCCTTTGTGTGGTATCGGCTTATCCTTGGTGGGTATTTATGTACTTTTTTAGTCAATGGGAGCTAAGAACATGAAGCAAAAAATAGCCTTCCTCGGCCTTGGGGTGATGGGTTATCCCATGGCGGGTCATCTAAGTCGCAAGGGCTTTGAGGTGACGGTTTACAATCGCACGGCGGCACGCGCCGAAGATTGGATCACTGAGTTCTCCGGCCAAATGGCACTGACACCTGCGGCAGCCGCATCGGGTGCGGATATTGTTTTCGCCTGTGTCGGCCAGGATGATGATGTACGGGCCATAACCATCGGTGATCAGGGGGCCTTCGACACCTTGTCTAAAGGCGCGGTTTTTGTTGATCACACCACTGCCTCGGCGGCCCTGGCCCGCGAGTTGGATGAGGAATGTCAGCAGCGCGGCTGCCACTTTATCGATGCACCGGTATCTGGTGGGCAGCAGGGCGCCGAGAACGGTCGTTTAACCGTTATGTGTGGTGGCGAAGAGTCCGCTTTTACCACGGTGACCCCGGTTATTGAAAGCTATGCCCAAACCGTAAAATTACTGGGCCCGTCGGGCAGCGGACAATTGTGCAAGATGGTCAATCAGGTTTGCATCGCCGGTTTAGTGCAGGGGCTCGCCGAAGGGCTGCACTTTGCCCAGGCCTCAGGGCTCGATGCCGACGCAGTGATTGAGGTGATTTCTAAAGGCGCGGCACAATCTTGGCAAATGGAAAATCGTTATCAAACCATGTTGGCCAATGAATTTGCACATGGCTTTGCTGTCGACTGGATGCGCAAAGATCTCGACATGGTCTTGCAGGAGGCGCGACGCAATGGTGCACAATTACCGGTGACAGCATTGGTCGATCAATTCTATGCCGATGTGCAAGCGGCGGGGGGAGGGCGTTGGGATACCTCCAGTCTGTTGACGCGTCTAAAGAGTCAGGTGAAACCCGATGAGAACTAGACCTAGGTATTCGTGAAGTGAACAATCAAGATAGTTTTAATGAGCAATTATTAGCCTTTTTAAAGGCCAGTCCTAGCCCCTTTCATGCCGTTGAGAAAATGGCCCAAAGACTTGATGAGGCCGGTTTCGAGTATCTTTCCGAGCAAGAAAGTTGGGCTGTAGAGCCTGGTGGGCGCTACTACACCACCCGCAATGATTCATCAATTATTGCCTTTAGCGGCGGGGATTTTAGCCAGGGTATACGCATGGTCGGTGCTCACACCGATAGCCCCTGTTTAATGGTTAAACCCCAGCCGGAAAAAACCAAAGACTACCTGCAACTTGGCGTGGAAGTCTACGGTGGCGCCCTGTTAAACCCCTGGTTTGATCGAGACCTGTCTTTGGCAGGACGGGTGATTTATCGAGATAAAGCCAGCGCGGAGCTCAAACAAAGCCTACTCGATTTTGGTCGGGCCATAGCGACCATTCCCAATTTAGCAATCCATCTCGATCGTGAGGCGAATAAAAATCGTACGGTGAATCCGCAAACCGATATTCCACCGCTTTTATGTACCCTACACGAGCAGCGCAGCCAGGATTTTCGCGAGCTGCTGGCAATCGAATTATTGGCGCAAAACCCCGAGCTCGGTGATGATGTGCTGGCCATCGAAGTGCTCGACTACGAGCTGTGTTTTTACGATTCACAGGCCCCTGCAATTATTGGCCTGCACAACGATTTTATTGCCTCAGCTCGACTCGATAATTTGCTTAGCTGCTTTACCGGCTTGCAGGCTTTGTTGGCTGCCGATGCTCAGCAGCCTTGCTTACTCGTTTGTACCGATCATGAGGAGGTAGGTAGTGCCTCCGCTTGCGGTGCTCAGGGGCCAATGCTGGCTTCCGTACTTGAACGCTTATTGCCCGATGTCAGTGAACGCAGCCGTTGTATTGCCCGCTCATTGATGGTTTCGGCCGATAATGCCCATGGCGTACACCCCAATTACGCCAGTAAGCACGATGCCAACCACGGCCCCTTACTGAACGGTGGGCCGGTGATTAAAATTAATGCTAATCAACGCTATGCCACTAACAGTGTGACGGCGGCTCTTTTCCGCGATTTGTGTCGGCGGGCCGATGTGCCGGTGCAGAGCTTTGTCACTCGCACCGATCTTGGCTGCGGCAGTACCATCGGCCCCATTACAGCGAGTGAAACCGGTGTGCCGACACTCGATGTCGGTGTGCCGACCTTTGCCATGCATTCAATTAGAGAGCTTGCCGGCAGCGATGACGCCTGGTCGCTGTTTAAGGTGCTGCGTCTACTTTATGAACAGACAGAAGCCGTTTGTATTTAGAGACCGTTGATCGGCATCAGAACAAGGATCTTAAATTTTTTTAATTCAATAATAAGAAAAAAATAATGCGACTTGCAGGAAAAGTGGCACTCATTACCGGTGCCGGTGGCCCCATGGGCATGGGCGTGGCAAAGCGCTTCGCCGAAGAGGGCACCTCGCTCATTATGAGCGACATCTCCGGCACCCGCCTGGCTCAAGGGGTCGAAGAAGTGGAGTCTTCGCTCGTATCCGGTGCGTCTATTTACTCACAAAGAGGTAGCGTATTGGTTGAGGCCGATGTCGACGCACTGCTCGACGGTGCCCTTAAGCAATTCGAACAAGTGGATATTGTTATCAACGTGGTGGGTGGTTTATTCCTCGATGCCCGCTACACCCCGGTGCTGGAACTTCAGGAAGAGCGTTGGGATATGTGCTTCACCGTGAATATGAAGGGTATTTTCTACCTCACCCGCAAGTTGGCTCCCAGTATGCTGGAGCGCAATTACGGCAAGATCGTCAATGTCTCCTCGGTTGAATATTGTGGGGCGGCCGGCCATGCCGATTACGCGGCCGCGAAAGCCGGTGTGACGTCGTTAACACGCAGCCTGGCCGAAGAGCTTGCACCGAATATTAATGTCAATTGCATAGCACCGGGCATTATTCGCACTCTGGCGATTCGCGATGTGGGTGAAGATGTGGCGAAGGAGTTTGCCGAGAAAAATCTGCTCAAGCGTATGGGCGAGCCGGAAGATATTGCCAATACCGCACTTTTTCTCGCCAGTGATGAATCCAGCTACATTACCGGCGTCACCATTCCCGTCTGGTGGCCTCTGGCCAGCGCTTTAGTATCCTGTTCGGTAGTCGATTGAGCGGCCATCTTCTGAGACTGCTCGCTCAATCGTTTTTAAGTCTCTTGTCGAACGCTGTGCCAACAAGCAGATTCCTTTTATCATCGCCAAATTCTATGGCTTTCTACTATTGCGGTTTATTGCTGCTAATGGAGTAGTGCAGGCACAGCAATTTCGTTAAAATACGCCGTTTTTAGGCGACGTAATCCGATGCTCGAAGTTAACCCCATCAGAAATACTCTGGCCGACCTGCAAGCGCGAACTGACGTGCTCAGGGGGTATCTTTGACTATGTTGAAAAGAAAGACCGCCTTACCGAGGTAGAGTTAGAACTCGCGGCCCCAGAAGTGTGGAATGAGCCGGCTCGTGCACAGGCCCTGGGTCGAGAGCGCGCCTCCCTCGAGCTGGTGGTCAATACTATTGAATCTCTCGACAGCGGTGTCGCCGATAACAGCGAACTGCTCGAAATGGCCGCTGAGGAGGACGACACAGACACCCTGGCTGACGTCGAAGCGGAAGTTGCCAGCCTAACCGAACGCCTCGAAGTGCTGGAGTTTCGCCGCATGTTCTCGGGTGAAATGGATCCCAACAGTGCCTACCTGGACATTCAGGCCGGCTCCGGAGGCACCGAAGCCCAGGACTGGGCCGAGATGCTGCTACGAATGTATCTGCGCTGGGGCGATCAAAAAGGCTTTAAGGTCGAACTCATTGAAGCCTCTGCCGGCGATGTCGCCGGTATCAAAAGTGCTACCGTGCACTTTCAGGGCGATTATGCCTTTGGGTGGTTACGCACTGAAACCGGCGTGCATCGCCTGGTGAGAAAGTCACCCTTTGATTCGGGTAGTCGCCGCCATACATCCTTTTCAGCCGTCTTTGTCTCACCGGAAATCGACGATGATATTGAAATTGAAGTCAGTAAAAGTGAGGTGCGTGAAGATACCTACCGCGCCAGTGGTGCCGGTGGCCAGCACGTTAACAAAACCGACTCGGCCGTGCGTTTGACTCACCTGCCAACGGGCACGGTGGTGCAGTGTCAAAACCAGCGCTCTCAGCATCAAAATCGCGACAACTGCTGGAAAATGCTCAAAGCAAAGTTGTATGAATTGGAAGAATTACGTCGTAAGGAGAGCGCGCAGACGGTGGAAGACAATAAGTCCGATATTGGCTGGGGCAGCCAGATTCGCTCCTATGTACTCGATGACTCGCGCATTAAAGACCTACGCACCAATATTGAAACCCACAATACCCAGCAAATGCTCGATGGTGATCTCGATAAGTTTATCGAAGCCAGTTTGAAGGCCGGACTTTAAGCTCCAGCCTAGTTTATTTTCGCTAATTTTTAGCTCCAATACCTACTTCTAAACCCTGGAATATCGCCATGAGTAAAGATCAATCCCAGCCCGTCGACGAAAACAAGCTGATTGCCGAGCGCCGTAGCAAGTTGGCGGCCATTCGCGAGAAAGGCCAGGCTTTTCCCAATGAGTTTCGCCGCGAAGACCTTGCCAACAAGTTACAAGAAGAGTTTAGCGAGCAGAGCAAGGAAGAGCTGGAAGAGCTGGGTCATCAAACCAGTGTCGCGGGTCGCATTATGGCGAAGCGCGGCCCCTTCATGGTACTGCAAGATGTCTCTGGCACGATTCAGCTCTATGCCGACAAAAGCACTCAGAAGGATATTCGCGAGCGCTGGGGTAACTGGGATGTCGGTGACCTAGTCGGCGTGTGTGGGACCTTGCACAGATCCGGGCGCGGCGATCTCTACGTCAATCTCGAAAAATACGACCTTCTTACCAAGTCCCTACGCCCCCTGCCGGAAAAATTCCATGGCCTCGCCGATCAGGAAATACGCTACCGACAGCGTTATGTCGATTTAATCGTCAACGAAGACTCGCGTAATGTATTTCGTCTGCGCTCCAAGATTGTTGATTTTATCCGCCATTATTTAAATCAGCGTGACTTTATGGAAGTCGAAACGCCAATGATGCAGATCATTCCCGGCGGTGCCACCGCTCGGCCCTTCGAGACCTTTCACAATGCCCTAGACCAGCCCATGTTCCTGCGTGTCGCTCCGGAGCTGTATTTGAAACGCCTGGTGGTGGGTGGTTTTGAGAGAGTGTTTGAAATTAACCGCAACTTTCGCAATGAGGGCCTGTCGACAAGGCACAACCCGGAGTTCACCATGCTCGAGTTCTATCAGGCCTACGCGGATTACCGCGACCTGATGGATTTAACCGAAGATATGCTGCGTCAATTGTGTGAAGATGTATTGGGCAGCAGTAAGGTGACGTACCAGGGCAGTGAATTTGATTTCGCCAAGCCCTTTGATCGATATACCGTGGTTGAATCTATTTTGCACTTTAACCCCGATTTATCACTGGCCGATATAGACAGTCTTGAGAGCGCTAGCAAAATAGCTGAGGGTTTGGGTATTCCCCTAAAAGAAATCTGGGGCCTGGGTAAAATTCAAATTGAGATTTTTGAGAAAACAGTAGAGCACCGTCTCGATAACCCTACCTTTATTACGGCTTATCCGACCGAAGTTTCACCTCTTGCACGGCGCAATAATGACGACCCCTTTGTCACCGATCGCTTTGAGTTTTTTGTTGGCGGGCGGGAAATTGCCAATGGTTTTTCAGAGTTAAATGACTCCGAAGATCAGGCCGAACGCTTCCTTGAACAAGTGAAAGAAAAAGACTCCGGTGATGATGAGGCCATGCACTACGATGCCGATTATATTCGCGCCCTGGAATACGGCTTACCACCGACGGCGGGCGAGGGCATTGGCATCGACCGCTTGGTGATGTTGCTCACCGACGCTCCCTCGATTCGCGATGTTCTGCTCTTCCCCCATATGCGTGCCGAATAATTTACCAGCGCTATAACTGTGTTAAGTGAAAAAAAAGGAGGCCTTCAATTGGAGGCCTCCTGGCGGAGGGTACTGGGTGAAGAGTTTGCCTTGCCTTATATGCAGGGTCTGAACAGCTTTCTCGTCGAGGAGAAGGCCAGTGGCAAGGTGATTTTTCCCGCTAGTCAGGACTGGCTCGCAGCCTTTGATCGCACACCCTTCGAACAGGTCAAGGTAGTAATTCTGGGCCAGGATCCCTATCACGGGCCAGAGCAGGCTCATGGGCTGTGTTTTTCTGTGCCAGCCGGTATTAAGACTCCCCCCTCATTGCTGAATATTTATAAAGAGCTGAGTTCAGACCTCAATCTTTCCATGCCCACCCAGGGCTGTCTTGAGCGCTGGACGAGGCAGGGCGTGTTGCTGCTAAATGCGACCTTAACGGTCGAAAGTGCTCGGGCAGGATCCCACCAAAACAAGGGTTGGGAGGT
Organism: Gammaproteobacteria bacterium 54_18_T64; assembly: GCA_002162825.1. GTDB lineage: Bacteria > Pseudomonadota > Gammaproteobacteria > Pseudomonadales > Porticoccaceae > Reddybacter. The sequence continues at coordinate 16,146 of MAAU01000087.1, read as the reverse complement.
ATTTACCGACCGAGCGATAGAGGAATTAAACCGACAACGCGAAGGCCTGGTTTTTATTTTGTGGGGCAGTTATGCACAAAAAAAAGGCGCTTTTATTGATGCTCAGCGCCATTTAGTTCTTAAATCTTCACACCCGTCACCACTATCGGCCTATCGGGGCTTTGTTGGCAGTCGGCCCTTCTCTCAAGCCAATACTTATTTAGAATCTAAAAACAAAAAAGCCATCGACTGGCAGCTTGACTGACAATCGATGGCTCTCGTGCCGAGCGTTTGAAGCGCTAAAGTCTTAGGCTTTAATGGCTCCAGAGGTCTTCAAGGCTGCAAGTTTATCGGCACTAATGCCCCAGTCTGCCAGTACTTCATCGGTGTGAATGCCGGTGGCAGGTGTTGCTGATTTAATCGAAGACGGGGTGGCACTAAAGCGCGGTGCGGGTGCCGGGTGCATAACGCCCTCAACATCGACAAAAGAGCCGCGTTCTTTGTTGTGGGCATAGTCGGGAGCTTCGGCCAGACTGAGCACGGGGGCAAAGCAGATGTCGGTATTTTCCATCAATTCACACCACTCATCGCGGGTCTTGGTGAGGAAGATTTCCTTAAACTTCTCCTTCATGGCCGGCCAGCTTTCACGTTCCATTTGTGGTGGCAGTGAGTCGGGGTCGAGGCCTAATTTGTCCAGTAACATGGCGTAGAATTTAGTCTCGATGGAGCCAATGGAAACGTATTTTCCGTCGCGAGTTTCGTAGACATTGTAAAAATGTGCACCACTATCGAGGATGTTAGAGGCGCGTTCGTCACTCTGGTTGCCACCGGCGTGCATGCCATAAATAGAGGTCATCAGTGACAGTGCACCGTCAACCATGCCGGCATCAACCACCTGGCCCTTACCTGAGTTTTTGACCTCGTGCAGGGCCGCAAGTATACCGACAACAATAAACATGGTGCCGCCGCCGAAATCGCCGACCAGGTTCAAGGGTGGTGTTGGCGGCTCATCATTGCTTCGGCCGATGGCGTGGAGAGCACCCGACAGGGCGATGTAGTTGAGATCGTGGCCAGCACTTTTTGACAGTGGGCCCTCCTGTCCCCAGCCCGTGACACGACCGAAGACTAGCTTGGGGTTGCGTGCCAGACAAACATCGGGGCCCATGCCCAGGCGTTCCATAACACCGGGTCGGAAGCCTTCGATCACGATGTCGGCCTTATCAATAAGATCAAGCAGGGTTTCGATGCCTTCGGGGTTTTTGAGGTCAAGAGCGATAGATTTGCGGCCGCGACCAAGAAAGTTAAACTTCTTGGGCATGGGAATGCCAAGACCGGACGCGGTGAGCCGGTCAACGCGAATGACCTCGGCACCCATGTCTGACAGCATCATTGCCGCCATTGGCGCGGGGCCAATGCCCGCTAGCTCGATCACTTTTAAACCCGTTAATGGACCACTCATGCTAATTCTCCTATTCCTGATGCGTCTTGCGACTGCGTTATTGTAGCGATAAAAAGTCATTCAGCCGCCCAAGGTATAGCGAAACTCTAGGCGTTGCAATGAGGATAGAGGAATTGCGCAAATATCTTAGCCATACGCTGAGAAGCCGGCCTCTTCTAGCTTTCATCGACATCTTATTATCGTCGTTCGGGACCGCATCGAGCAAGGGCGTAGAACAAATAGACCGGGACTTTTTAGCCTCCAGAATGTACAGTAACTGACTGAATTTTAAACGCCCAACTCAACACTTATCGCCACCAATGGAGGCTATTTATGGATTTCGATTATTCCGACAAAGTACGGGATCTGCAGCTGCGGGTTCAGGACTTTATGGACCGCGTCATCTATCCCAACGAAGAACTCTTTTATCAGCAGCTCGAAGAGGGTGGCCGTTGGTGCAAGCCTGACGTACTGGAAGAAATGAAGGATCAGGCCAAGCAAGAGGGTTTGTGGAACCTGTTTTTACCCGAGAGTGATCACGGTGCCGGCCTCACCAACCTCGAGTACGCCCCCCTGTGTGAAATTATGGGCAAGAGCAAGTTTGCCTCCGAGGTGTTTAACTGCTCCGCACCCGATACCGGCAATATGGAAACCATCGAGCGCTACGGTAGCGAAGAGCACAAGGAAAAGTGGCTCAAGCCCTTGCTGAACGGCGAAATCCGCTCCGCGTTTTGCATGACCGAGCCCCTGGTTGCCTCCTCCGATGCGACCAACATTGAAACCAGCATCGTTCGTGATGGTGATGAATATGTCATCAACGGCCGCAAATGGTTTGCCTCCGGTGTCCACGAGCCCGATTGTAAAATTTGGATTGTGATGGGTAAAACCGATCCCACGGCAGCCAAGCACGTACAGCAGTCGATGATTCTGGTTGAGCCCGGTCTTCCCGGTATCACCGTCGAGCGCTGGTTGCCGGTATTCGGTTATGACGATGCGCCCCACGGTCACGCCGAAGTGGTCTTCAAGGACGTGCGCGTACCGGCATCCAACATCCTGCTTGGCGAGGGCCGTGGTTTTGAAATTGCCCAGGGTCGCCTCGGCCCAGGTCGTATTCACCACTGCATGCGCGTCATTGGCGTCGCCGAGCGCGCACTGGAGTTAATGTGTAAAAGGGCGATGAGTCGTGTTGCCTTTGGCAAGAAAATCTCCGAGCAAAGTGTTTGGTCGGAACGCATTGCCGATGCCCGTATCAACATTGAAATGACGCGTCTGCTAACACTGAAAGCGGCCCACATGATGGACACCGTAGGTAATAAGGTGGCTCGTGCTGAAATCGCCATGATCAAAGTGGCGGCACCCATTGCCGCACTAAAAATTATTGACGATGCTATTCAGGTCTACGGGGGTTGTGGTGTTACGGAAGATGTCGGTTTGGCCCGTGCTTATGCTCACACCCGCATTTTGCGTATTGCCGATGGCCCCGATGAGGTGCATCGCAATCAAATTGCTCGACTTGAGCTGAAAAAGTATATGTAAGTTTTGAATTACACATTGCTTACGTCCGCTGTGTGATTTTTTACACACACTAAAAAGGCCTGCTTTCACTTGAAAGACAGGCCTTTTTTTATTTATTCTTATAAGTCACTTTGTAATTACTACCCAGCTATTTCTAACACTGGCTAGTGACACGCTTACGTTTAATACACTAATAAGGAAAATAAAATGAGTACGAACTTGAACCGCGAGTCGAGCAGGGGCTATGCATTAATTACCGGTGCCATTGGAGGTCTCGGCACCGCCATGACAAAGCAACTAATTTCCGAGGGTATTCCGGTGATTGGTTGCGATCGAAAAGCCGATGAACTCGATGCCTGGCGTAACCGGGAGTTGAGCGAAGAGCAGAGTAAAATGGTCACGCTTTTCCCTCTCGACATTACCAAAGAGGAGCTCGTTCAGGAGCTGGCGACGGAGTTAGAGCAGCGCGGCATTCACATCGCCTACCTCATCAATAATGCCGGTATTCAGGGGCCGGGCAAGGCCTGGGAAATGGACACCAAAACCTGGGATAGAGTGGTCAAGGTCAATATGTACGGCACCTTCTTTCTCTGCCGCGCCTTTTCCAAGCAAATGCTTGAAGCGGGTTTTGGGCGTATTCTTAATTTTGCCTCTCTTGCCGCCTATAACCCGCCCAGAGACTGGGGCAGTTACGCCGCCGCGAAGGCGGGTGTACTCGGTTATACCCGCTCTCTGGCCCTCGACCTGGCGCCGAACGGGGTGACGGTGAATGTCATAGTCCCGGGTTTAATTATGCACGAGGGGCTGCGCGAGACGATCACCGACCGCTTTGTTGAAAAAATGGAAGAAGCCGTGCCCATGAAACGCAGTGGCAAGCCTGAGGAGATTGCCGCGGCTGCGTCCTTTTTTATGTCGGAGGGTTCATCCTTTGTCACTGGCCAAACCATGCACGTTAATGGTGGCATGTTCTTACCGGGTTAAGTTGTAGCCTATCGTTGTAGTGCTGTAGTTAAAAGGAGGTGGGCTCAAGCGTGAGGCCGCCTCCTTTGCCCCTATTTAAATTGAAGTTTTAGGCGTTTAAGTAGCTAATGATTTTTGCATTGACCTCGTCGGGGCGCTCCAAATGCAGAAAGTGCCCAGTGCCTTCCAGCACTACTTTTTCCAGGTCATTGCTAAAGAGGTGATCCATACCCTCAAAGGTTTCCAGCCGTCCCGGGCGGTCGCGAGTACCGTGAAATGCGAGGCAGGGTACAGTGGTAGGTGCAGCGACTTTTTTACTGAGTTCTGCGAGCTTGGGGTCAGCCCCTGCGGGGTTGAAGGTGTGTCGATAATAATTAATCGCCGCTTCTAGTGTGCCCTCGTTACGGAAGGTGTCTTTTACGCCGGCGATTAGGTCGGCGGGAATATCAAATTCTGGTGATGCATCTTGCCACCAGCGCAGTAGAAAGTCGTAGTCATTGTGTGCCACGGCCTGTTCGGCACTGGGCATTTGAAAAAAGTAGGCGTGCCACCCCCCTTTAATCACCTCGTAATCGAGGCCCATTTTGCCGAGTAGGGCAGCGGGGTGGGCGATGGCGATGGTGACAATCTTATCGATTTTTTCCGGTACAAAAGCCGCCGCGCTGTAAGTGGCAAAAGCACCCCAGTCATGACCGATCACCGCTGCGGCATGGCCATCACCCAATGCCTCGATTAAGGCGGCGACATCGAGGCCCAGTAGAGCCGAATCATAACGGCCATCGGGGGCCAGGCCGGTCGGTGCGTAGCCGCGCATAAAGGGCGCAACCACGTGGTAGCCAGCAGCGGCCAGTAGTGGCATTAGTGAACGGTAACTATTGGCATTGTCGGGGAAGCCATGCATGCACAGCACCAACGGACCTTCACCGGCCTCCAAATAATGAAAGTTGATGCCATTGGCCGTAACGCTACCTTTTGATATTTGCTTCATTCTACGCCCCTATTGCAATTATGGAGGTTGTTGACATAAATTAGTTTGCCACAGCTTGAGTGCACGGCAACACACTTTTTTGTGCCATGGCTTTGTTGCTGTGTGGCTAATACTTTTTGAGGGGCTGCTGAAAGTAGCTGCGGGTAACTTTTAAACACACAGGAGTAATTACGATGGCGGTGAAACATGTACTCGATGGCATTAAGGTACTCGACTTTACCCAGTACCTTGCCGGGCCGACAACAACTCGCTTAATGGCTGAAATGGGGGCCGAAATTATCAAGGTGGAGTGGGGTCCCCACGGTGACCCGGTGCGCGGTGTTGGCTATATCAAAAATAAGCGTAGCGCCTATTACATTCAGCAAAACCGAGGGAAACAGAGCATTTGCCTCGATTTTAGTAAAGCTGAAGCAAAGGAAATTATTAAAGAAATCGTGCCCCATGTAGATATCGTCATGGAGAACTTTTCCCCCGGCGTTATCTCACGTTTGGGTCTCGACTGGGAGACCGTGCATGCCCTGAATCCGCAAGTGATCATGTGTTCACTCTCCGCATTTGGGCAGACCGGCCCGCTGTCTAAACTGCCGGGCTTTGACTACATCGCCCAGGCTTATTCTGGTGTCACCAGTATGATTGGTGAGAAGGATGGCCCCGCCTATTTACCGATGTTGGGTCTGGGTGACGTCAATACGGGCGTTCACGCCCTGTCGGCAATTAATGCTGCGCTGTTCCATCGTGAGCGCGGCCACGGTGGCCAGTACCTCGATATCTCTCTGCTCGATTCTTATTTCCACTGCCACGAAGTCAACGTGCAAATGTACAGTGCCAGCGATGGCCATATCGAACCGACGCGCTCGGGCCAACACCATTTTGCCGTGAGTCCCCTGGGTCTGTTTAAAGGTAAGACCACGCAGATAGTGATTATCGCCATGATTACTCAGTGGCCAAACCTCTGTGCAGCGATGGGCCAAGCCGAGTTGGTCGAGGATGAGCGTTTTAAAGATTTGCGCGAGCGAGTTAAAAACCGTTTTGAACTGGTGGAAATTATTGAAGCTTGGTTGGCCTCCATGCCCAGCGATGAGGAGTCCATTCGTGTGCTGGAGAAGCATCGAGTACCTGTGGCCCCCATGCTCACCGTTGCCGAAGCGATGAAACATCCGCACTTGAAAGAACGTAATACGGTGAGAACGGTTTCCGATCGCAGCTTTGGCGAGGTTGAAATTCCTGGTGTGCCGCTACGTTTTTCACAATTCCCTGAACTATTAGATTTGCAGGCCCCCTTTCTCGGTGAACACAATGGCCATGTGCTGGCCGAATTATTGGGTTATAGCGCTGAGGCTATCGCCGAACTCGAAGCGCAGGGTGTCCTTCTGTCTCGGGATAAAAGTTAACAAGGTACTGACAGTACCCTGGCCGATAAAACCGGGGTTAAAAAAAAGGCCGCCGAAATTGGCAGCCTTTTTAATGTCATGAAGCCTCTATTTTAAAAGAGGCTCGCCAGGCATCTTGTGAAGCTCGGGCAGTACATCCTTGGCAAACAGGCGTAGGCTCTTCTCAACGTCGGCGTAGGGCATGCCGCCGTAGCTGAAGACGCCATTGTAGGCACCGGCACCGGTGCGGGCGGTGAAGTCCTGAATGCGCTCAAGGCACTGCTCGGGTGTGCCGTAGATTTGAATGCTCATAAAGAAGCGGATGGTGTCTTCCATATTCTTATTAATATGGTCGACCATGGCACCGTAGGTTTCATAACCCTTGGTGGTTTTCAGGTGATCGCTGGCCATTTCGTAGTGCTCGATAACCGAGCGGTAGTAACCACCGATATACTTATAAGCCATCTCTTCGGCGCGATCGGCGCTTTCATCGCAATAAGTCCAACCACCGAGAATAGGGGCGGGGGCCTCTTCGCCATTCACTTCACGGTAAATGGTGCGATAGTCATTTAATTCTTTTTCGACATGTGCCCAGGGCTTTTGCGGAATAATTAAAATACCAACACCCAACTCGGCCATGATTTTCGATGACTCGGGGGATACGGCTGCAGCGTAGGTGCGACCCTTGAATGACTTATAGGGGCGAGGGCGAATTTCACGGCGCGGTTGTTTGATGTGCTTGCCGTCGGCTTCACAGAAGCCACTTTCGAGACCGTCGAGGATCATTGTGGCGCTTTCGGTGAAGGTTTCTCGGCTGGCATTCATGTCCTTGCCAAAGCCTTCAAATTCGACGCGACCCAAGCCGCGGCCGATGCCGAGGATCATACGGCCATTGGACATGTTGTCGAGCATGGAGATTTCTTCGGCAACGCGCATCGGGTCGTGCCAGGGCAGTACGATAACCATGGAGCCCAGGCCCAGGTCGGGATTGCGGCCGGCCCAGTAGGAAAGGTACTGGGTGACGTCGGGACACATGGTGTAGTCGGTAAAGTGGTGCTCAACGCCCCAGATCGATTGAAAGCCAAGTTCGCTGGCTAAATCACCCATACGCAGGTCGTTGGTGTAGACCTCGTGGTCTGTCATATTTGGGTCTACACCCTGAAATATTAATGATAATCCTACGTCCATTGTTCTACTCCTCTATCGGTTAATAAATTTTGTTAGTAATTTTGGTTTTTACTTCAAGCTACAAGCTGTTGGTGCTTAGGTGTTATCTATCACTAGCGTCGCTGTGACTATTGATTGAACATTCTCAAGCTAGCATCGAGGCGAATAACCTCGCCATTAAGCATTTTGTTACGGCATATATCCCGCACCAGGGCGCCAAATTCATCGGGTTGACCGAGACGTTTAGGGAAGGGTATCTCCTCAATAATTTCGTTCCACAACTCTTCGGGTACGGTCTTGGTCAGTGGTGTTTCAAAGGCACCGGGTGCGATGGTCATGACGCGGATGCCGTATTTTGCCAGATCTCGGGCCATTGGCAAGGTCATACCAATGACGCCGGCCTTTGAGGCACCGTAAGCGACCTGTCCGGCGGGGGACTCGTAACCGGCAATGGAGGCGACGTTGATAATAACCCCGCGCTCGCCATCCTCATCCAGTGGATCGGCATCAATCATTTGCTTGGCGGCGACGCGGGCGCAGCTAAAGGTGCCGGTGAGATTGACGTTGAGCATGTGCTGGAAGTCGTCCAGAGTGTGAATGCCCTTGCGACTGGCGGTTTTTGCAATTACGTCGACACCCGCTGCATTGAGCAAGGCTCGCACCGGGCCGAGTTCGCTGTTAATTTTTTCGAAGGCGGCAAATACACTGTCCTCATTGGCGACATCACAGACAATGGCCGTGGCACCTAGCGTTTTTGCAGTTTCCCGAGCCAGGCTTTCGTTGCGGTCGAGTATTACCACTCGGGCACCCGCTGCGCTGAGTACGCGAGCGGCACCAGCGCCAAGCCCCGATGCACCTCCGGTGATGGCGACGATTTGATTATTAAGATCCATTGCTGAACTCCTTGTATTTATAATATATTTTTAAAGGGTTTGTCTTTTTACCACACGAAAATCCAATACAAAAAAACCCGAGTGCAAAGCAACTCGGGTTTTTTTGTATAACTAGACTTTGGCTAGTGAGCTAGCCGTGCATCTTAGATGGCGAGGGACAATCCGCCGTCCATAACAATAATAGAGCCTGTAATAAAGTCGGATGCTGAACTCGACAGCATTACCGCCATGCCGTGGAAGTCTTCGGGCTGACCGTAGGTTCCGGTCGCTGTCTTGGACACGGCGAAGTCAACGAGAGGAACCTTGTTCTCGCCTTCGCAGGGCATCATTTCGGTGTTAACCAGCCCGGGTAGCAGGGCGTTAACGTTAATGCCGTGCTTGCCCCAACCCTGAGCCAGGCTCTGGGTCATGTGATCCATGCCGCCTTTGGCTGCAGCGTAGTGCACTAGTTTGCCAAAGCCAAGCTTGGTGATAATGGAACCGACGTTGATGATCTTGCCGCCGCCCGCTTCAACCATATGGGGGAATACTGCCCGGCAGGTTAGGAAGCAAGAGGTCAGGTTGATGGCAATAAAGTTATTCCACTCGTCGAGTGTCATGGTCTCAGGGGGGATGCCCCAGCTGATTGCAGCGTTATTGAAAAGAATATCGATGCGACCATAGTGCTCGGCAACGGCGGCAACCATGTTGTTAACATCGTCTTCTTTAGAAACGTCGCACTGTACGCCGAAGGCAACGGCGCCATCGCCCTCGAGGACCTTGACGGCGTTGTCAATTTTGTCCTGGTTGCGACCAACGACAGCAACCTTGGCGCCTGCTTCTGCCAATCCTCTGGCGATACCCAGGCCGAGTCCACCGTTGCCGCCGGTGATAATGGCGACTTTTCCCGTTAAATCAAATTTACTGTTCATTTATGTTCTCCAAAAAACACTACGCCGCGCGTCTTAATTCTGTGGCGCGCATTGCCATAGCGGTTGATCTTGTAGGGTTAGGCAATAAACCTGTTGTGTGGTTTAAATACCCAGCGTCATGCCGCCATCGGCAACGATGATGGAGCCGGTGATGAATTTAGAGGCATCGCTCGAGAGCAAAATGGATAAGCCTTCAAAATCATCGGGCATGCCGTAACGACCCACTGGGGTTTTCTTGGTGATGTAATCAACAACGGGACCGATTTTGTTTTCGCCGAAGCAAGGCATCATCTCGGTGTGAACCAGGCCGGGTAGGATGGCGTTGACTTGAATGTTGTCTTTGCCCCAGGCCAGTGCCAGGCTTTGGGTCATCTTGTCCATGCCGCCTTTTGCAGCCGCGTAGTGGACCAGTTTGCCCATGGCTTTTTCGGAGATGGCAGAGCCAATATTAACGATTTTGCCGCCGCCAGATTTAAGCATCTCTGGGTGACAAGCTTTGGCACAAAGGAAGCAAGAGGTGAGATCGATAGCAATAAATTCATCCCACTCTTCAATGGTCATTTTTTCGGGGGCGATTCCCCAGCTGATAGCAGCGTTATTGAAGAGAATGTCGACACGACCAAGTTGTTCGACAGTTTCGGCAACCATACGGTTGACTTCATCTTCTTTTGAGACGTCAGCTTTTACGCCAATAGCCTTCGCGCCAAAAGCTGTCATTTCAGCAACAGCTTTATCAATTTTGTCCTGGTTGCGGCCAACGAGAGCTACCGCACAACCTTCCGATGCCAGACCTTTGGCAATGCCGAGGCCGAGGCCGCCGTTACCGCCGGTGATAATGGCTACTTTTCCTGTTAAATCAAAACACTTCACTTGCTTACCTCCAATCGTCTTACGTGTACGAACTGAATTAGGTGTTGAATGATGAAAGCTATCTCGTTGTAGCCGAGGGTGAACATTTCGGCCCCATCAAACGAGTTAGTTATAAACCCTGCCTAGTATTTTCGTGGCTCTGACTTTACGGCGAAGCCCTTCATTTATATAGGGTGTGATTTTCGTAGCGGTGGATAATCGCATTATTTAGCTTGAAAAGGAACTATTTTTTACCTCTTGGTAACATTGGGCTCCGGGTAGTTGTGGCAAGTGCTTGACTTAGTTACTTGGGGCGCTACTAACTTTCACTATGCCCTGGACCCCAGTGCGTTGCTGATGGCGTCTTTTAAATTTTTAAATTACAGTATAAATAAACAACCAACTTAATATATATCAGTAAGTTATTTAACTTTAGTGATTTTATATCTAGGTTTATTCCGAGGTTTTTTTGAATGGCTTTCGGAGTCAAATAAGCCCTCAAAATGGCCATCTCCCGCCCCGCCTCGTTAACGATAGTTAAGCTTTCAGGTGTCATTTATATACTGCATGAAGGGAACTAGAAAACGTGACTATAGATAGTGTGTGAATCACAAGTAACATGATTCTTGCTCGATTGAGCACTAAAACTATGAGGCAGGCTTACAGGGTGCGAGTCTGGTCGGAGAGAGTGCTTGGAGTGCCGGTGTGAAGTGCTGTGGGTCTTTTAGAGCCTGTCTTTTTTGCGCGGCTTTATTGTATAGTTTCAAGCCGCTTTGTAATGGTAGTCATAGCGGCGGGTGATATTGATTATAAGATCTGTTGTGTATTAAAAATATTCAGGGGAAAGCAATGAGCACATACCGTCTCGATACGGTGGATGAGTACGGCCATCAACCCACCGAAGATAGTAATTTTAACGAGAGTGTTTACGTCAACGGCTGGGACCCCGAGCAGAAGATGGGCTTGTGGATGCGTCTGGGTAATCGCGTTAACGAGGGTCACGCCGAACTTTCGGTGTGTATCTATCTACCCGATGGTCGCGTTGCCTGTCAATTTTTGCGCCCCAAAATTGACACCAATGAGCGCCATAGCGCTGGCGGACTGGACTATCAGGTGCAGGAGCCCTTTAAGGCAGTGAGCATGACCTACTCGGGCGAGGCGATGATTCTCGACGATCCGCAAATATTGCGCGAAGCCCGCAAGATGTTTAAGACCGCGCCGCGTGTTTCCTGTGAGGTGAGCTTAAATCTCGCCGGCCTGTCGCCCATGAACGGTGGCGAGCCCACCGACCCCGATACGGAAACCATGTACGGCCGTGATTTTTCCATCGGCCACTTTAACCAGCACACCCGTATTAGCGGCAGTATTACCCTCGGTGAGGAGAGCTGGGATTTGAAGGGTTTCGGTTGGCGCGATCATTCCTGGGGGCCACGCTACTGGACCAATATTAATTTCTACCGCTTGTTTATCGCCAATTTTGGCGAAGACCGCGGCATTATGATGCTCAAGCGCACCGATCGTGAAATGAAGGTGCACCGTCGCGGTGTGTTGATGTTCGATGGTAAGTACGAAGAGATTATCGACATGGACGTGATGACCGAGTGGGACGATAACAAAGACCCGAAAGCGGTTCGCCTCGGTGTACGCACCGCCAATCGCGCGGTCGAGCTCAATGGCAAAATTCTTACCATGGCGCCGCTGCGCAATCATCGACAAATTGATGGCGAAACCGTTGAAAGCCGCATCGCCGAGGGCTTTACGGAATGGGTCTGGGATGACGGGCGCCCGGGTATTGGCATTACCGAATATATAGAACGGCTTGAAGACGGCGAGCCCGTGGGCTTTCCGCTTTGATTAAGGTCATTAGTTTTATCTGCTCCATGCAGGCTACCGGGTAATGGCCGGGGATTCCGGGCAGCAGGCATTGCTGGATGACATCGTCGCTAAGCTCGAGTTAGCCCTAAAACGACGCTACGGTGAGGCTAGCCGTGTTGAAAATACCTCCATCGCAACTCTGGGGGCATCGAACCGAACCCTGCTATTTGATTTGGTCGAGCCGTCTGGTCGGCGTCGTCTGGTGCTGCGCCAGGAAACTTTAAAATCAGAAGTATCGCCCTTTATATCGCCCCACGACCAGTTTGAAATTTTAAAAGTGGTCTACCGCCATGGTGTACTGGTGCCCGAGCCCATCTTTGAACTCGAGCCGCAAGATGATCTTGACGTCGGTTATGTGATGGCCTGCGTGGAGGGCGAAACTCTACCCAAAACCCTGCTCAATGCGCCCGAGTTTGAAGTGGCGCGCAAAAATTTCGCTGCCCAGACCGGCGAAATCTTTGCCAAGCTCCACGCCATTGACCCCGCTGAAGTGGGCTTTCTGGAAAAGGTGGTCGATAGCGTCGACCCCCTGGCGGCGCAAATTAGTCGCTACGATGCCTATTGTGAATATCATCCTGGTCTCGATGTCGGCATTCGTTGGCTGGAGAATAATCGCCCCAAAGACAAGCCCCGGGTCTTCGTCCACGGCGACTACCGCAATGGCAATGTCATCCTTAGTCCCGATGGTATTGAGGCAGTGCTCGACTGGGAGTGTGCCCATATCGGTAGCGCCATGGAGGACTTTGGTTGGGTCTGCCTGCGCGCCTGGCGCTTTGGCAATATTGACCAGCCGGTGGGTGGCTTTGGCCCGCGCGATGAATTTTATCGGGCCTATACCAGTAATGGCGGCCAGGTGATTGATGAAGAGGACATTCGTTGGTGGGAAATTTTCGGTTCCCTGCGCTGGGCCGTGCTCAATATGATGCAGGCCGATGGCCATCTCACGGGTGTCCGGCGCTCACTGCCCTTTGCCTGTTGTGGGCGCAATACCAGCATGATCGAGTACGATATGTTGATGACTATTAAAGGGCATTTTTCCTAAGGAGCCTTTGAGTAAGTCTGGGCAAAGTAGAGGGCGAGCTAAAATGTTTAGATTCAAGGCGTAAAGTGCAGGTAATAGCGAGCTATTACGAAGCTTTGCACCAACAGTAGGCGCCTTGAGGCGACGAAGAAGCTGGATATTTTAGCCGCCAGATACGAGTTTATGACTTGTTCAGAGGCTCCCTAAGCCTTGTTCTTTAGCAATGCTGTCGTTTATAAAATATAAGAGTGGAGTAGTCGGCTTGAGCCAGGATAAACCCGATATAAAAGAAATCCTTGTCACCGTTAAGCAATTGCTAGAGAGCATTGCCAGTAACTCAAAGGGTAGTGAACGCTACGATGCCCTGTGTGGGGCTTTCCTGCTCAGCGTGGTCGATAGGGAGCTCGAGCTGGGTGAACGCCAGGACGAAAGTCAGAGTGGGGAGTTGCAACACTTGCTCGGGCGGGAGGGCACATTAGCCGATCTCTACCAGCAATTTTGTCAACAGGTACGCCGTGGTGAGATGGATGAGGAGTGGCCAGCCGCCTTTGATTTTGCCTTTAAGCAGGTCATCGACAAGGTCAGTGTCACCAATCCTAATTATCTTGCCGATATGCATCGGCCGGGCTAGGGCCCCAATGACAATTTAAGATTTAATTTTTTTGTTTATTAATGTTTAACAATAGAGAGGAGTGATGAAATGACGGGAAGAGTAGAAGGGCAGGTGGTTATTGTCACCGGTGCCAGTGGCGGCATCGGCCGGGCGGCGAGTGAAATTTTCGCCCGCGAGGGTGCCAGTGTGGTGGTTGCCGACCTCAATGTTGTCGGCGGTGAGGAAACCGCTCACATCATCGAAAAGGCGGGTGGGAAGGCTATTTTCTTTAAGACCGATGTATCTAGTGCCGCCGATACCGAAGCCGTTGTGGCTGCGGCTGTCGCCGAGTTTGGTGGGCTCAACTGCGCCTTTAATAACGCCGGCGTAGAGGGCGAGCAGGCACTCGCTGCCGATGCCACCGAAGAAAACTTTATGTTGAACTACAAGGTCAATATGCTCGGTGTTTGGCTGTGTATGAAATACCAGATTCAGCAAATGTTGAAGCAGGGCACCGGTGGCGCCATTGTTAACACCGCATCCGATGCCGGTTTAATTGGTGTTAAAGGCCTCGGTCACTACTCGGCGGCCAAGCATGCGGTGATTGGTTTAACCAAGTCGACAGCACTGGACTACGCCACCAAAAAAATTCGTGTCAATGCGGTTTGTCCTGGCCCCATTCGTACGCAAATGCTGGAACGCGTGTTTGAAGAAAATCCCAAGTTTGCCGATGCGATGATTTCTGCCCAACCGGTGAAGCGCCTGGGTGAGCCCCATGAAATTGGCGATGCCGCCGTCTATTTGTGTTCCGATGCCGCTAGTTATATCACCGGCCACGCATTGCCCGTCGATGGCGGTTATATGGCCACCTAGAAAAAGGCAGCGTAAAAAATCGACTTCCCAGGGCCATTCGACTTTGTGTAGTATGGCTCGGGTTTAATAACAACTAGCCCGTCTTTTACGGGTAGGGAGAAACTGAATGAAAATTAAGGCCGCAGTATTACGCGGAGTAGATCAGCCTTTCGAGATCGAAGAGCTGGAACTCGCTCCACCAAAAGAAAATGAAGTGCTGGTGAAGACCGCTGCCAGTGGTATTTGCCACAGTGACTACTCCGTCGCCCACGGCATTTTAAATTGCCCCTTCCCAATCGTCCTCGGTCACGAAGGCGCCGGTGTTGTCGAGGCCGTTGGCCCCGGTGTTACCGACCTGAAACCCGGTGACAAGGTGATTGCTTCGCTGACCCCCAGTTGTGGCTCTTGCACCATGTGTAAGGAAGGCAAAGAGTTTATGTGTTCGGGCATGGGCAAGCTGCTCACCGACTGCACCCAGCTCGACGGCACCACGCGCCATAAAACAGCTAGCGGTGAAGATGTTTTTGCGCTGTGTGGCGTTGGTTCTTTTGGCGAGTACATGGTAATGCCCGCAGGCTCGGCTATTAAAGTGCCGGAAGATACCCCCCTCGATACGACTTGTCTGATCGGTTGCGGTGTTACCACCGGTACCGGTGCTGCGCTTAACACCGCGAATGTTCAGCCTGGCGAAGCGACAGCTGTTATCGGCTGTGGTGGTGTTGGCCTGTCCATTATTCAGGGCTGCCGCATTGGTGGTTCAACCATCATTATTGCCATTGACCCCATGGAAGAGAAACGCGAACTGGCTCTGTCTTTGGGTGCAACCCACGCCATTAACCCCTTTGAGGAAGATGCCGCAGCGAAAGTGAAAGAGCTGACCGGCGGCCTGGGTGTGCACTACGCCTTTGAAGCCCTGGGTCGTGTTGAAACCATGGCGCAAACCTGGGACATGATTCGCCCCACCGGTACCTGTGTGATTGTCGGTGTTGCCTCACTAGATCAGTCGGTGAAAATCCCATCAGCGGGCCTCTTGGCCGAGTATGAGATCCAGGGTTCTTGCTACGGATCATCCACACCGAAGAAAGATATTCCCCGTTTCGTTGAACTGTACAAGAGCGGTGAGCTAAAGCTGGACGAAATGATTACCCAGCGTATTGGCCTGGAAGATATCGATCGAGCCTTTGATGAAATGGGTCGTGGCGAAGGTGCCCGCTCCGTCATCATGTTCGGCTAATCACGCAATTTATAGTTTAATTTCGAATGTCGGCCCCAAGGGCGCGACTGGGAGAGAAATAATGAAAACAAAAGCCGCAGTGCTTTATGAAGTGGGTTCACCTCTGGTTATTGAAGAGCTGGAACTGGAAGGCCCGAAAGAAAATGAAATTTTAGTCAACTACACCGCCAGTGGTATTTGCCACAGTGACTACTCTTTTGCTCACGGCGTACTGCCAACGCAACTGCCAGCCGTCCTCGGTCACGAGGGTGCCGGTGTTGTTGAAGAAATTGGTGCCAATGTTACCAACGTAAAAGTTGGCGATCACATTGTTGCTGCACTGACGCCTGCCTGTGGCAAATGTACTTTTTGCCTTGAGAGCAAGCCTTTTCTCTGTGCAGAAATGTCCAGCGTTATCTGGGAAGGTTGCCTGCTTGACGGCACCAAACGCTTTAAAAACAGCAAGGGCGAAGACATTGGCCAACTGGTTTGTGTTGGCACCTTTTCTGAGCGTTCCGTTATT
>MAAU01000095.1 GCA_002162825.1 Gammaproteobacteria bacterium 54_18_T64 | reverse complement strand
GTTCAACCAACTGGGCACACCCGGTGGCGCCCACTGGATGACCCTTGGCGACCAAACCACCACTGGTATTGACCGGTACACGGCCACCGAGGTCGGTCTCACCATCGCGAATCATTTGCACACCCTCACCTGGCTTACATAGGCCCAGCTCTTCGATATACATCAATTCCGCAGGCGAGGCGGCATCGTGTAGCTCCACCACATCGACATCTTCCGGGCCGACTCCGGCCATGGCATAGGCCTTTTCACCGGCTCTATCGTTACAACTGCGACCACCGGGCTGGCCGGATACCAGGGTAATCGTTTCAGCGGTAACGGCGTCACAACCATGTTTGCGGGCAAACTCATCGGAGGTAAATACCAGCACCGCCGAGCCATCGCCAATGGGTGAGCACATCGCCAATGTCAGTGGGTCGATAATCAAACGGGTGGCGAGGATCTCCTCGACCGACAGGGCTTTCTGAAACTGAGCCTTGGGGTTGAGGGAGCCAAACTTGTGAGACTTGGCGGCAACGCGGGCGAAATCTTCCATCGTCGCGCCGGTCTTCTCCATGTACTTGCGCGCCTTACCGGCATAGACATCCATAAAACCGGAACGCCCAGGTTCACTACCCGCCGTCAGGGGGTCGTCGGAACCCGTCTCGGCCTTAATTTCTTCCAGATCCATCGCCGCAATCAAGGCTTTAAAGGTCAGCATTTTATCTTTGTGGGTCATCTTTTCTGAGCCAATGGCGAGGGCCACTTCACTTTGCCCCGAAGCCACAGACAACCAGGCCAGATGAGCAGCGGTCGAGGCCGAGGCACAGGCATTTTCAACATTGATAATGGGTTTGCCCATCAGGCCCGATTCACGCAGGGCAATTTGCCCCGGAATCATTTCCTGCCCCGTTATAAGGCCTCCCACTGCATTGCCAAAAAAGATGGTGTCGACGTGATCGGCATTAATCGCCGCATCGAGCATCGCTTCGTTTAAGGCCTCGGTGGTCAGGCTGCGCAGCGTGGCATCCATGCGTTTGCCGAAATGGGTCATACCGGTGCCGGCTATTTTCACTTTACGCATTCTTCGTCCCCTTTTGCTTTGATGTTAGTTCGCTTCGCTGCACAACATTGCCGCATGTCATTACCGCAAGCTGACACAATTCATAGACCCACTATAGCCCCTATGAGGTCTTGAGAAAATACTGAATTTATGTAGCACACGGGCTGTATTCGCCTTGCTTTCGTCACAACACTCACTTGCAGGGTGCAATATCAGTAAACGAATACCGCACAACTCGAACTAAGCAAAGCACCGATGGCTCCCCAAATACATTACTCCCGGCAAAAGTACCGCTAGCTTCAGCGCAATCACAAGAGCGCCTTCAAGTGGTGAACAAACCCAATAGCCCTGTAAAAAACAGCCACAATAGCGCCGACATGAGGCCAGAGAGAAAGCACTTGTATATTTACGAGCAGAGCACTCTAACAAAACAGCGATAGTATCGCAGACAATATAAAACGGCGCAGAAAGCGCCGTTTTATGAAAGTAGAAAATTAACTTTTTTAATTTATTTTTTCAAAAATAATCAAGTCAGATACAGATATGCACTATAATTTTTGCGCCGATAATACCAGGGCATCTACTTTTAAGGTTTTCCCATCGAGCTCGATATCGGCCTCCTCAAAGTATTCACTGCCGGCCAGTCGCCAACCGACGGCTGTCATTGCCGCTTCAATCTCTTCTTTCTCTCGCAATTTAAAACCGTGCTGAGTAAAACCTTGAGCTTTCATGGTATCGGAGGTACGCATACCCAGGGCGACACGGCCACCCGGCTTCAACCAACGATCAAATATCGTAAAGAGCTCTGCCATATCTTCAATAAAATAAATAACATTGACACCAAATATGCCGTCGATTGAATTCTCTTCAATCGGTGCATCAAAGCAGTCTTGATTATGTACCGTCATTTGACATTCGGCATATTCCGCCAGATTATCACGTACCTGCTGTGCCATATCGGCAGAGCGTTCGATGGCCTGATAATGGCCATCACTTTCAAGCGTATAGGTAAGGCTAAAGGACAACATGCCATTGCCGGGGCCAATTTCAACAATATTTTGCCCCGCTTCGGGAATAAGACAATCAATGGTACACGCGGTGACCAGCGCATTGGCTCTATTCATATCCGACGCCAACTCTTTGCCGCGATCACCCTCAGGATTGGATAGCTGGGCAGCCAGCGTGCGATCGTCTTCTTTTACGCTTTTATCATCTGTACTCATCGTTCACCATCCCTAAAATGTGAAGCTATATTTAATTGCACCTAGTGATTGAATAGGGTCGAGCACTCCGCCAAACACCATTCAACCACCGTCGTACCACTTACGTTCTGAATCTTTGCAAATGCCAATAACAATTAAATAGCCTAGTCAGGATCAAAACTGCGAAGCAATCGCCTGAGCATGGACAATAAAACGATGCTCTGAGCTCGGTTCGGAACTATCAAATGGCCAGCATGTAACCAGCATCAAGCTTCGAATATTGTTATTGGTCTCTATCAAAACATCTTCACTCACCACCTGCATACCGCTGACACGATAAACTGTGTGCTGCCTCTCCCAGTTTTGTAAAATTATGTGCTGCCCCTCCTGTAAATATTGTAAAAAACGAAAGTGGGTGTCTCTATGTCCGGAAATAAGCACCAAGCCTTCACCCCCAGGTTGGGCGCTCGTCGTCGTGTGTCCCGGCCCAAAAGCCAGGGCCTGACCACTGTCACCCGCCAATACCGTCAGAGTAATGCCCTGGCTAGGAACTCGTAGCTGGGCAAGAGGCCAGGTATCCCCCCACCACCAGGGTTTATTGGGTTCGGTACTTTGTAAACTCTGCTGCCAGGCTCGGCCAATTAAATATTGGCCCAGTTCGGCTTTAAGGAAAATATATGCACCCTGCGACCATAGACCGACGGCAATTAAGACCAAGGCCAGAGCAAGATGCTTTAGGCAGGCACGCCAACAACCCCGCAGCACTGTTTGCTGGTTCTCTTTCATTATTATCATAGGTCAAGTCACGAACTTTGCGAGCCACGGCCAGAGAGCCAATAAACACACAAAGCTAGCAACAGCAGCCCACTACCGAGCCAGATAAAATAACTCATACCTGTCGCCGTGCGCGCCAATGAAAATTGCCGACCCTTTGGGGTATTATTTTTAATGACAGCATTCTCAAGCTCTGCGACTTGTGGTCTCTGTGGCATTTTGTCCACTGCCACCAGGCTGGTAAACGGCGTCACTAGTAGGTGCTGCAAAGCTATTTCAAGTACCTTATCGCGCAGGACACGGCGAGCTTGTCCAGCCCCCAGCAGGGCTCTTTCATCCAGCAGTGAGCCTATTTTTTTGCGCGCCCATGCCACGTGGATACCACCCCGTTCCTCGGCAGTGCTCAGTGCTAGCACTTGCTGCCACAGCCTCCCCTGTCGCCAGCCTCGCAAAATAAATTGCTCTGGTAAGTCATCTGCCCTGATGGCCACGACAAGGGGCTCGCTGCCATAAAGATCGGGTATCAAAGCAGGGCTGATATCGACATTATCAGCACGAATTTGCAATTCGATGTCACTCATTATCGGTACATCAATGCGCTCAAATAGCTGGGTTATTTTTTTCTCCGCCTCAGTAATTTTGCCGATATGCACGAAGCTGCCTCGACCCATTTTGGCCGCCTTGCGCATAAAATAGCGATTCGGTGCCGAGCCTATACCGACAGTAAATAATCGACTATTCCCGAGCTTGCTATTTATTACTGTAAATAATTGCTCCTCGTTACTAATGGCGCCATCGGTGAGAAATAAAACCTGCCGTAAACGCCCAGCGCTATGATTGTCAAGACAAGGGCCACACAGAGCCATGCCCAGGGCCTTGCGCATTTCGGTCCCCCCACGGGCCTCCAGGTTCTGTACAAAATGCCGAGCTCTAACGATATTCTTTGCGCTAGCCTGGCGCTCACTATCGAACAGAGACCAGGCCTCGGAGTTAAATTCAATAATATTGAAACGATCACTTTCATCCAGCCGGGCTAGTGCCCATAACAGTGCGCGCTTGGCCTGACGTAGGGATTCACCGCCCATTGAACCGGAGGTATCAATCACATAAACAATATCTCGGGCTTGACGAAATTGTTCAAGCGCCACCTGTGGCGGCATTATTTGTAGCAAGGCATATTCTTGACCCGCATAAGACTGGCTAAAAATATGGGCCTGGGGCACCGCCAATTCACGGCCCTGCCACTCAACAACGAAATCTGCATTTGCGTTGTGTGTTTGCGGGTCGAGCCGCAACTGCCAATGAGCGTCATCGATGCGAATTTTGCTCACCGGGTGGTAGCGACTTGTGACCTCATCGAGTTCAAAACCGGCCTGTAAATCAAGCCAAATTTCCGTGGCATTGTTATTCTCACCCACCAGCACCGTCGCCAGTTGAGTAACAGGCTTATCACTTGTCACTGCATCAGTGTCCGCGGGGCTCTGGCTCGGCGTGTAGCGCGGGGTAATACTCATGGGGTAGTGCAAACTAAAGCGCGAACCCCGGCGTATCACTTGCTGTTGGTATTCGAGCACGACTGTCAGCTCTGCCCGGGGGGGCACATTGGCGACATGGGTGCTGAAAATATTGGCTCGGTGTTGTTCGACGAGGGCCGCCTGTTGCCCCGCCTGCCGTGCCTCTTGATATAGCTGTTGAGCTGCGACGCGCTCCTGTATCTCACCTTCAATAATGCGTTCGCCCACACGTATTTGCAGATGATCGACGGCGCTATCCGGGGGTAAAGGAAAGGTATAAATAGCTTCGACCCAGGCATCGGAGGGGTTATTAAAGGTCTGCGCCACCCTCACCCTCGCAATGGGCCCGGTAATATGGATGTCAACCCGGCTGCTTAACTGCGGAGCGATGACACCGGCGCGGCCATCATTAAAGTTGAGAGCCAGCACAGCACTACCCAGCCAGCCTTTATTACCTGCTTCGCCATCCACACCAGCACTGACATTACCACTAACGGCAAGTACCAGCAGTGACAACAGAAGACAATTTCGCCGACTTAAACGGCACAGCAAGCAAAGGCTTACGGCGAGGTAACGGAAGATAGGGATCATCGCCGCTCACCCAGAGAGAGCCGCTCCGCCACCACCACTTCGCCTGAGTCGCCATCGTCGGCCGCCCCACCCAGATGGCCAATCAATACTATCTCAATACGTCGATTGGCGATGCGTCCATCCAGCGTCGTATTATCGGCGATGGATAGGGTTTCGCCGTGGGCCTCTATCAGTAGTAAACCCGCTTCCACCCCCAGCTCGTCAAAGCGCTCGGCAACAACATTCGCCCGGCGGATGGATAACAGCATGTTGCTTAACTCCGAGCCCTCGCTATCGGTATGTCCGTGGATCTGTAGCTCAGAGACATAATCCCACTGACGTGATCGCTCGATAATATCCTGTACATATTCATCTAGTTTCTCAGGGGTAAAATCACCGCTACGGGCCACGGGAATAATAAAATGTTGTTCAGTAATACTATCCAGTGAAGAGGCCTGCAAAGGGGGGGCCAAAACAGGATCGATATCGACACCCCTTTTAACGGCTACTGGCACTGCCTTCAGGCCGTCCTGTAGAGCGCTATTCACTATGCTCATCGAAGCTTCATCAGCGACAGAGCCCGTATGCTGGCAGGCCTCTATGGTCAATAGGCCCGCCACGGCCAGAACAGAAAAGACGACCCGCCTCAGCAAGAAATAATCACACCTGCTCATGGCTTTTATCCTCCCGCTGTAGAGCCAGGGTCAACTGCGTAGGCGCCAGCCTCTGCAACTCGTCGAGAGACTCGCGGTATAGCCGCTGGCAGGGATAGTCACACTGATAGGGCACCAGTCGAGCCAAGACCTCGGGCTGGCTCTCAAGTAAGTCATCGCTAATCGCTACAAATTTTTTCATCTCACCAATACTCTTCATCGATTTAACATTATTGAAGCTAAAAACAATGCAGGATCAATGGTGAGAAAATGGAGAAGTAATGGATTTGTTAGTGTCTAAACGGATCTCATTAATGCGAACGAGTATGCTAAGGCCCTCACACACCAGGAAGAAAAAAACACTTGAGCCATCAGATCGCCATTGTTGAGGACGACCCCGACCAGCGGCATAACTACACCACCGCGCTTGAAAAACAGGGCTACACTGTCAGCGCTTACGCCGACAGAACAAGTGCCCGGGAGGCGATGAGCTGTGCAATGCCCGATTTGGTAGTGCTCGATATTATTCTCGGTAACGAAATTGATGCGGGCTTTCAATTGTGCCGCGAACTACTCGCCCTGGAACCCGGCTTACCCGTGCTCTTTCTCACCGAGCGAGTCGATGAAATCGATAAAATATCGGGGCTACGCCTCGGTGCCTGGGACTACCAGCCCAAACCCGTCAGCCTCGGGTTTCTGGTCGAACGTATCGCCTCTTTATTGCGTTTAAAAGCCCTGCGCGACGACCCCACTCCCACCACTCGCCCGGCCCGGGAAACCGGCCAGTTATCGATAGACGAAGACGCTATGCAGATTCGCTGGCGTCAGAAATTACTGGAGCTGACCATTACCGAGTTCCGCCTGATTGCCGCTCTGGCGCGTCGACCCGGTTACCCGGTTGCCTACGAGACCTTGATGCAGGCCACCATTCAACAATATGTCACCCGCAATACCATCAATACTCATATGCGCAATATTCGCCGCAAATTTTGTGCTCTGGACAGCAGCTTTCGCTGTATTGCTAATGAATACGGCCACGGCTATCGCTGGGTACATGAAAGTAAAGCGACAATGACAGAATGAAAATTGGCTCACGCTTTATAGGCCCCCGCCTGGGTAGCAAATTATTATTGGCCGGTTGCGTGTTGCTGCTTATTCCATGGCTTGGCCTGCAATCTCTGCGCGCCATGCAGCAATTTTTAACCGAGGGTCAGGCGGCAGCCCAACTACTCTCTGCCCGAGGTATTGCAGCCCTACTGCACGGGCGCAGGGATCTGTTTGCAGGTAGTCCCGAAAGTACAAGTCGACTCCCCGGACTGCAGCTCTACCCACTGCCCGGGCGTATTTTACTCGATGGTTTTGCCGAAGACTGGCAAGGGCTGGAACAACACAGTACACACTATGGCAAAGCACCCGGGCCACAGTTTTCGCTGCTTCTCGGCACCAACAAACAGGGTATTTACGGCCTGCTAAACGTTCGCGATACATCCCCCGTTTATCGCCATCCCGCCTATTTAAGACTCGACCACAGCGACCATGTGCGTGTCTATTTTAAGGACGCTAACAATGAGGAGGGGCGCTTACTAATAACCTTTGAGGGCAGTGGCAAGATCACGGTTTATGCCGTCGATAGTGACTGGCGCATCGCGACACCGGGTAATCCCGACTACCGCCTGCAGGGCTATGTCGATATCGACGCCCATGGCTACAGCATTGAATTTAGTCTACCTCTGGCTACGCTGGGTAAGCAGCGCCAACTAGGGCTGGCAGTGGTTGATGTCGACGATCCCCGCGAGCGCACCATCGCCCATATTAGCCGCACCTTCCCAGACATGAATCACGGTAATTTTAACCCGGTGTTAATGCGCTCCGTGGCCATGGAGGCCATTATTCAAGGTTTACAAAAACAAGAGGCGCAAATCTGGATTCTTGATCGCGCACTTAATGTCCACGCCATCGCCGGTGGTCTAAGTGATCAAACAGAGGACTATCTCAATACTGAGCAACGGCGTTCAAGCTCACTTTGGCAGAACTTTAGCGATGCAATATTGGGCGCACTCGTCGGTGCCAACAAGCAACGACTGAAAGACTTTGATCCCCAGCAAACACTCAGCCGCGACGACGCTCTATTGCGCACTGCCATTTCGGGAGTTGGCAGTGCGCAACGACGTACCTCTCTCGATGGCGACCATGAAATTATCGCCGCCGCCGTGCCCATTCTCGATGGCCAGAACATTATTGGTGTAGTGCTCATCGAACAAAGCACCGCCACCATTTTGCGTCTACAGCGTCGCTCCCTACAGCATATAGCCCTGCTATCGTTACTGAGTTTAAGTGCCATTGTCATCGTCCTGTTACTATTTTCTGCTCGCCTCACCTGGCGGATTACAAGGCTCGGCCGCGATACCGACAGGGCCAGTGATGAGTGGGGACGTATGCGACAGAGGGTCAGCATTAGCGGTACTCATGCCGCTGACGAGATTGGCGACTTGAGCCGTAACATAGAACAACTACTTGCCCGTTTAAATCGCTACCAGAAATTTCTCAGTGCCGTCCCCCGCACACTGCGCCACGAAATAAAAAACCCACTCAATACTGCGGCCACGTCGCTTGAACACCTGCAAACGCAGGGTGGCGACAGGGTATATGTAGACAGCGCACAGCGTGGCTTAGAGCGTATAAGCGCCATCGTCGACAACCTGGCCGAAGCCGCAAGTCTTGAAGATGCACTGCATAGCGATGAAATATTGCCCCTTAACGTAAGCGCTCTGCTAAGCACCTATATCAAACATTTGCGCAAGCGCTGCCCGCACAAAATTGTACTAACTGCACCCGGTGATGACATCTGGATTCAGGGCTCGGATATTCATATAGAACAACTGCTAGACAAGCTTCTCGACAATGCCAGCGACTTCGCCACGTCCGGCTCGAGCATAGCCATTAATCTCACCAGTACAAAAAATCACTGTTTCATTCGAATAAAAAACCATGGACCGACGATCGCGGAGACAGAATTGCTAGAACTTTTCCAACTCTTTCACAGTCGTCGTGACTCGCAAACAAAAAACACTGGGCAACACCTCGGCCTGGGGCTGTATATCGCACGGCTTATTTGCGAGCGTCACGGTGGTGATTTAGCGGTGAAAAACCTCGCCAGAAATGATGGTGTAGAGTTCACCGCCACTTTGGCGCTAACGGGTGTGTCGTAGAAATGAGCCCTGGGCTCGCACTATCGTTTATACTCATTGACTTTATCTCTTGCAGCGCTTCATCCTGCAAGCCGGACACTCTCGACCTTCCAGCCATAACCGCCCCGGGGCAAAAATGATTCTACTGAACGACTCTCATTTCGTCGGCAAGGGATTGCACCGCGAGTGTTATATCCACCCCAACAACGTGCAACTCTGCGTCAAGGTCGTCGTCGCCGGGGATTTATCGGAGAGTAAGCGTGAACAAAGCTACTATAAACTTCTACAAAAAAGGGGTATTAGCTGGGACATACTGCCTCGTTTTCACGGCCTAATAGAAACCAATAGGGGCGCGGGGGCCGTGTTTGATTTGATCAGGGATTTCGATGGCGAAGTCTCTAAAACGCTGGAGCACTACCTTTGCGCTGAGCAACTTGCCAGCTCCGAAAACACAGGAATTAAACAAGCCATTGGCGTGTTTAAACGGGAACTGCACCGCCAGGCCATTATCACCATGACCCTGTCACCAAAAAACATCATGTATAAAAAGACCGCCGCCAATGAAGGCACCTTGATCGTTATCGACAATATTGGCAATTCGGACTTCATCCCTATTTGCAGTTACATTAATTATCTGGCACAAAAGAAAATCACTCGAAAACTACTGCGTTTTGAACAAACCGTGTTGAAGATGTGTGCCCACAATAATGCCCTACAGCAATGCCTGTTGAACCTGGGAAGTTCTGCTCGAGCGGTCTAATGAATGAATTCACAAAATAAGCTCGAACAGATGCCATTAAGATAACAATGCTTAGCGGCTTTTCGGTCTTCTGTTGACACCAAGTTCAAGCGATGAAAATTGCCACTAATTATTTCTCAAAACATCACAATTTTTTAAAGTCAGCCCTACAACGCCGTGTTTATTAAAATCTCGTAGGGCCGGACATTATAGGTACTGGGTATTAAACTGGGGCCTCTTCAGCCACTTCCACCCTGTTGCGGCCCTTACTTTTGGCCTCATAGACAGCCTCATCGGCACGGTTTAAAAGACCGAGAAAATCCTCGCCGTGCGCTAATTGAGCAAGACCAAAACTGGCCGTAATTGCCAAGCCCTGGACGCGAGTGTCTTCAAGGATTTGACGCACTTTCTCAGCCTTGTTGACACCGGCCTCCAGATCGCAGGCATCGAGTAAAAAAACAAACTCCTCACCACCAAAACGAGCGACCACATCTTCGTTGCGACTTTGTTCGACAAATATCCTCGCCACCTCGCGAAGGACATCATCACCAACACTGTGGCCGTGTTGATCATTTACCGCCTTAAAATGATCGACATCAATCATGATTAAACACAGTGGCTGGCGGTGGCGGTGAGCCTGACTAATTCTTTTTTCGGCAACATTGATTAAAAAATGCCGGTTGTATAAACCGGTCAGTTGGTCGCGCATAGCCAAGTTACGCAGGGCGTCACTTTGCTGTTTCAGGGTGATGTGGGTGGCAATGCGCGCTTCGACAATAGCGGGCGAGTAGGGTTTTGTAATATAGTCGACGGCGCCAATACTCAGCCCCAGCTCCTCTTCTTCAACCTGATCCTTGCCGGTGACAAAGATGACGGGGATATCTTTTGTATTGTCGGACTGTTTCAGGCGCTGACAAACTTCGTAACCATCCATATCAGGCATTTGAATATCGAGCAAGATAAGGTCAGGAGAGGGCTCGGCCTCGGCCAATTCAAGGCAGCGAAGTCCACCGTTGGCGACTTTGATTTGGTAACTACTATTCAGTAAGCCCGCCAGAAGCTGAATATTAGATGGGGCATCGTCAACAATCAAAACTACGGGCTTTATTTCCATATCATCTCCACCAATTAAACCGTCTTCTCTAGCTCGTAAACGTAATCTTGAAGGTTGGCCCAGCTTATCGACACATCTTATTGCCACTTCCATATCAAAGCGACCCAGTAACTCACGCAATTTCCTTAATAAATGTTCCTCCGGATCTTGTCGACAATAAGGTCGCAAACTGATGAGATCGGCGCTATCAACGTAATCACCCCGCTCCAGCTTGGCCTTCAACTGGTCAATGAGGAACACAAACTCCTCGAGTTCTCCCAACACCGTCGGGTGTTGCAGGATAGAGGAAACTTTAGTCCCCAAAACCTGGAGTTGATTGTAATCTGCCGGGCAATCTAATGCTAAAACACCAAGTATTGTATCCATGCCTACTATAAAACTCCCTGTATTTACGTTTTAACATCTGCGCTGAGCAGCTCTCCCAACTCTATAACTGAGGCCTCCGCACCCGCGGTATCAAACTGGCCTAGCTGCGCGGTGAGCCTATCCAGGAGCTCTTTTTCCCGGCCCTGTTGACAGTGGGGAATGAAATTTTCTATATCACTCACCTCCACATAACTGCCTTGCTCTAGCTTGTCACGCAGTTGGTCCATCCACTCGACCAGCCTATCTCTCTCAAGCGATGAGGCTGCAGGGGACTGCGAATTGACAAGCGCCTGCTCTTGAGTCTGTAAATATCCTTCTAAGCATAGATACAAATGTTGATATTGCTCGAAAAAATTGCTCCATTGACTCTCTACCTCTGTGCCGAGTCCCTGTAGAGCAGCCTGCTCTAAGGTAGCCGATAAAAGCTGCAGACGCTTAGCACTCATATTTCCGGCAATGCCTTTTATGGTATGGGACTGGCTGGCTACGCGCGGCCAGTCTGCAGCGGTGATCGCCTCGCCAAGAAGATCCATATCCCCGGGCATATCGAGGACAAATTGTTTCACCAGGGTCAATAACAGAGACTCATTATTCCTGACACGCTTGAGCAAACCCTCCCGATCCCATATCGGTGGTTGCCGGCTTTGTTCGCTACTATCCTTAGATACACCTCGCTCATTATCGGTGACACCGCCAGCATGAGATTTATCTGTCGAGGACGTCTCTGCTGAAGGCTCAGTTACTAGTGGCTCATCACCTCGGGCCTCTACGACTGAAAGCTCTCCAGCAATGCCTCCACCTATATAACGCTTCAAATTATTCTCCAGTTGATCGGGGTCTATCGGTTTGGCAATATAATCATTCATTCCAATCCGCAGGCACTTGGCCCTGTCTCCCGCCATGGCATTGGCCGTCATGGCAATGATATTGATACCGGTGTAGCGCTCACCAGCCTCGCCATCACGAATTTTAACCGTGGTTTCGTAACCATCGAGCACCGGCATTTGGCAATCCATTAATATCAACTGGTAGGGGCTGGCCTCGGGGGCCTTCAGCAACATATCTATCGCCACCGCGCCATTTTCGGCAATGTCGGCGCTGTAACCCATATCTTCTAGCATGCCCAGGGCAACATGCTGATTGATGACATTATCTTCAACTAGAAGTAGGTGCGAGCCACCACCTTGCAGCTTTTGTTCAGGACCGTGATGGGACTGCTCACTGGTAAAACTTTGCAGATAATTATGTGTAACCAGGGGCTTGGCAGCCAGCAGGGCATCACCACCACCCAGCACGATGGCCAGGGCGTCGAACAGGTCTGATGTCGTGGTCGGTTTCGGGAAGTACGCGGCAAAGCCCAGGTCGGCGAAAAACTGAGCATCCCCGGGTTCACTCATCGAGGTCATCATCACCAGTTGAGTGGCGGCAAAGCGGGCATCGGCGCGTATTGCCCGCCCCAGGTCAGCACCGTCCATCTCAGGCATTTGCATATCGACAATGGCCACCGGAAAGGGCTCCGCCGCCTGTTGATCGAGAATTTTAAGAGCACTGGACGCACTATCCGCCTCCGTTACATAGGCTCCCCAGAGACTGAGCTGTTGCTCGAGTACTTCGCGGTTCGTTTCATTATCGTCGATGATAAGAATGCGCACCCCCTGTAGGTCGACCGTCGGTTTCACCTGGGCCGCTTGCTCACTCGCCCCCAGGCGCAGGGTAATGGCAAAGCAACTGCCTCTGCCCTGCTCGCTGCTAACCTTGATATCACCATTCATCAATGTGCACAAACTTTTGACAATAGCTAAACCCAGACCGGTGCCGCCAAACTTACGCGTCGTCGAAGTATCTACCTGAGAAAAGGAATCAAACAAGTGTTCAATTTGCGCCGCCGGGATTCCCATGCCGGTATCGGAGACCGATGCCGACAGTACCATCTCCCCCTCTTCCCCCGCATGGAGGGCGGCACGAATGACAACCTCACCCTCGGAAGTAAACTTAAGTGCATTACTCACCAAATTGATGAACAGCTGCCTTACCCGCGTCGGGTCACCCTTGACCCGGGAGTGCTCTATCTGGGCCAGGTCGAGCACTATTTCCAAACCCTTGCCCTGGGCCTGTAAGGCCATGCTTTCGGCCAGTTCGCCGAGCAGCTGGCGCAAATCAAAATCAATCGCCTCCATCTCCAGCTTGCCGGCTTCAATTTTTGAGAAATCGAGAATGTCGTTTATCAGGGTCAGCAGGGCCTCGCCACTGGAGTGTGCCAGGCGCACCTGGTGGCGCTGCTTGGCACTTAATTCTGAGCTCGACAATAAATTAAGCATGCCCAACACACCGTTCATCGGAGTGCGAATTTCATGACTCATATTGGCGAGAAAATCACCCTTGGCGTGGGTCGCCGCCTCTGCCTCTTCCTTGGCACGAGTTAATTCAGCGGCAACCAGGGTCTGCGCGGTAATATCGCCAAAACTCCACACCTGCCCTTCCTCACCGTTGGGCAACTGCAGCTCTCGCGAGATGTATTCAAAAATTCGTCCATCCTTAAAATTGATGGCACCCGCCGTAAATAACCCTCCGCTACGCTGTAGTCCTTCGACAACCTTAGTAAAGGCTTCAGGGTCGACCAGGTCTTTGGCTATATTGCCAAGCAGTGACCTAACGTCACCAAAAATCACTTTCGCACGGTTTAATTGAAACATGTCCAGTAGGCGCTGGTTGTAGTGCAATGCCTTGTAGTGTTCGTTAATAACGACAATACCGTTGTCGGTGGCTTCCAGTGTCGCCTGGACGATGGCCAGAGAGTTTTCATTATTGAACTCGGCCAGCTTGCGCGCTGTGATATCCGAGCGAATGGCAATATAACTTTTCGCCCTGCCCTCGTCGTCGACAAGGGGCAAAATGGTGCTATCAACCCAGTATAAATGCCCATTTTTGGCCCTGTTACAAATTTCATCGCGCCACACCTCACCCCGTGCCAGCGTCGCATAGAGGCTCTGAAAAAACTCCTCGGGGTGATGGCCCGAATTGAGCAGACGATGGTTTTGGCCAATGAGCTCCGCTGCGCTATAACCACTGATGGCGGAAAATTTTTCGTTGGCGAAGGTGATAGTGCCCGTCGGGTCTGTGATTTCGACAATGGCATGCTGGTCGAGAGCGAAACGCTGCTCTTCAAGCTCCGCCAGAGTTTGGTGTATCTGAAGAGCGCCGGCCTTTAATTCTTGTTCATAGGCCTGGCGAGCCTCGATCATAAAATTAAAGGCCTTGGCCAACTGACCAATCTCATCATTGGAGCTTACGGCAACCGGCTGATTCAGGTCTCCCACGGCTGCCAACTCAACATTATCGACCAGGCTTTTAAGGGGCCGCGTAATGCGCCTCGAGACCAGCGATGCCGCCACCAATACCAACAAAAATATTACCATCAGAAATACAATGGTCAATTGCGCCAGCCGCAGTGCCGGTGCCAGAGCCTCGGATTCATCGAGTTCTGAAATCAAACTCCACTCGATTTGAGCAATTTTCAAACCATGGTGAATGCCAATCACACCCTGGCCCAAGGGTCCGATATACGAGAAGACCTGTTCCTCCGTCCCATGTATCGAGGACTCGGAGCCCGAGCTGGAGCCCACATGTTCTGCCAACCACAGCTGAGATTGTTCGGTCTCTACTTTCGTCGTTAAAACATCGCCCTGAGAGTGCAGCGCTGTACGTGCTATTAGATCTCTACCCACCAGGTAACTCACCTGGGAGGCGTGAGCCAACTCAATATTCGCGGTTAATGCACTAACGGCATCGACCTTTAACTGCACCGCAAACACACCGACCTTATCGCCATGTTCATCAATCAGCGGTGCCGACAAAAATCCGGCAACAATATTGTCACTGGGTGCATAACGCTCAAAATCGGAGAACAATGTCTCGCCCGTGTCTAAACTCTGGCGAACAATGCTGGCAAACAGGCTCGATTGGAAGGGACCGGTAAAAAGATTACTACCCAAGTCGGCCTCTTTTTTGACACTAAAAAGTATATTACCCTCTAAATCAATCAAGAATAGATCGTAATAATAGGTATAAATTTGCATTAATTTGACGAGGTCATTTTTATTGGCTTCCGCCAACGTCGTCCACTGATAGGAGCCGACATAGTCCGCAGCGCTTTTGCCACTATTGCTAAGGCCCTCACTCAGAGCTTGAATAAAATGAGTATTCTGGCGATTTTCTGCCTGCATACGTAAATCTTTAAGCCGAAAATCAAACCAGTTATTTAGAAAAAAACTTTGCTGAACAGTGACCTCGCGCAGACTGCGCTCTGCACTATCACGCAAGGCCTGTGCATTATGCTGGTAAGCGAGCCAACAGACGGCACTAAGAGGCACAAGAGTGATGATTAAAAACCATAGAAGAATGGTTCGGGTTAAACCCGACCTAGTGAAAAGCTGCCATAAAGAGCGACTGAGATCACCATCTAGCATATTAGGTTTCCACTTAAAAGAAACCACCCACTGACGGGTTTCCACAGTGGCGCTGAGCCTTACTCATACTATTCACCCTATTTATTTATTCACCCTATTTGTTATTTGTCTCGGAAACATCAAAGCGAGTATCGGCAAAGGCATCAATATCAACTTCTCGCGACAGCAAGCCCGCGTCTATAGCGTAGTCCATAATCTGTTGTAGGCCGGGTTTATCGACGTTCAGCTTTTGGTAATTAATGACCCGTAAATCGGCATCGAGGCTGGCTTCAATAGCCTGCTGGTTGTGGGCCGGGATATGCTGAATGATCATGTCGACAATGGCCTGCATCGCCTCTCCCCCGGCTTCACGAGCGCTTTCAATATCCTCACCCGCGCGCTGAAGATAGCCCATGACCTCTTGTAAGGCGGTGAATTTATCGGCGATCGCCCGGTCCGTCGCCAGGGTAATGCACTCCACATGCCCGCCGGGCCAGGGCATTACATCTTTGGAATACCAGGCGACATATCCAAAGCCACCGGTTTCGACCACATCGGCCCAGGGCAGGGACTGTTCAAAGGCGGCAGGCTGGGCACGATTACTTTTACCCTTAATAAATGCCGGAGCCCTGGGCGGGGGCACTGCTACCGGCAAGACATCGATACTGTCGCTTAGCTCCAGGCCCATCACCGCCCCATGCTCCTGGAGGTAGCGATAAAGTACCACCGTGTGCGTCGAAAACAGGTGGGGAACGCCGACCACGGTAGCTTCCTTGCGCTGACTGTGAAAACGCTTTAACACCGCGGCCAATTCTGGGCCTGGCTTGCGGTCTTGACGCAACAAGGGCAACTCAAGCTGCTGTTTGATAAGCTCATTGATGGCCAGGGCATTGCCATCTCGATGCATTAAACCAATCCAGCGAAAATCCGATTGTTGCTGATACATGGCCAGGGCCAACGGAGTCATCACATAGGCCATATCGACATCACCCGACTGAAAGTAGGCGCGCAGTAAATCCCAGTTAGCCATTTGCTGGATTTGAAAGTCGGCAAACTGCATCTGTTCGCGATAACGTTCGTAGGCCACGATGGCCGCGTAGTGATCGGCGAGGGGGATATACAGAGCCTTAATGGTTTGACGCTGTTCGACCGCGGCGAGGCTCAGAGTTGAGCAGAGGACTAGCATGGTGCAACAGAGAACCCTGGCGGCGAGATAGCACACCTGCCTGGCAAAACTCATCCGCCCACTGCCGGGACATTTATTATGAGTCTTGTTATTACCCACCAAAATATTGCCGACCAGCACCATTATTCCTTCCTTGAGTAGTAAGCCGAATACAAGCTAGTACCAAAGCCCTACAAAGTATAGGCAGGCTGAAAAATTTTGAGATCTAAGCGACAAAAAAAAACGGCGGCCCCGAGGGGCCACCGTTCTTCAACTGCTGATTGAACAGCGGTTTTTATAAGGCTATTTCAGCACGAAGCCGTCGTAATCCTTGGCGGCCACATCGTCACACTTGGCCTTGTAGTTTGGCGCACCACCGGCGTAAAGCATAAACATGCGCTTTTTATCGGGGTTATTGACATTGGTACCCATAAACCAGGAGTCGGCTGTGGGGAACAGAGTCATCTGAGCCAGCTCATCGACATGAACTGTCCAGTCATCTTCCGCCTTTTGAGTGGGCTGGATTTCATTGAGGTTCTTGTCGCGCATGTAGCCGACCAGGTCGCTGACCCATTCAACATTCTGCTCGATACAACGGGGAATATTACAGAAAGTCGCGCCATTGTGTGGGCCAACCAAAGTAAACAGGTTGGGGAAGCCCGTGGTTTGCATGCCGAGGTAGGTACTGGGGCCGTCGGCCCACTTGTCGACCATTTTCTCGCCACCGACACCGGCGATATCGATACGGCGCAGGGCACCGGTTACCGCGTCAAAGCCTGTTGCGTAAATGAGTACGTCAACATCGTACTGCTTATCGCTGCACTTAATGCCGGTGGGTACGATTTCTTCAATCGGTGTGGCATTGAGGTCAATCAGCTTTACGTTGTCCTGGTTGTAGCACTCAAAGTACTTGGTTTCCATGGGTACGCGACGTGTACCAAAACCGTGATCTTTAGGAATCAACAACTCGGCAACTTCGGGGTTGTCGACGCGCTGACGGATCTTCTTGGCAATGAACTTGGTAATAATTTCATTGGCTTCGGGGTTGGTCATAATATCGGCAAAGTTACCCAACCAGATACCAAAACCGGGCTCTGCGTAAAGCTTCTCAAAGAAGGCTTCGCGCTCTTCCTCGGAAACAGAAGCTGCCTCGCGCTCGTCAAAGGCGTGCAGGAAACCGCCAAAGGTGGCGTTGCACTGATCGAAAATAGCCTGGGCATTTTCTTTGTTGTGGGCAGTCTCTTCTTCACTAATCGGGCCATTATTAAGCGGTGCACACCAGTTGGGCGCCAATTGAAAAACAGTCAGCTCTTTAGCTGATTTAGCGATTTCCTGAATCACCTGAACACCGGTAGCGCCGGTGCCGATCACACCCACTCGCAAGCCACTGAAGTCGTTGGCCTTCCAACCGCTATCGCCTAGAGGCCAGCGGGCCGTATGGCAGGACTCACCGGCAAAACTATCGCGACCGGGAATATTGGGCAGGGTGAAGGCAGACAGAGGGCCTGTGGCGGAAATGACGAACTTGGCGCGGGCAGTACTGCCGTCGTCCAATTCAACTTCCCACTCGGTATTGGCTTCGTCGTAAGTGGCTTTAGCAACACGGCTGTTGAACTGAATATCCTTGCGCAGATTAAATTTGTCGGCAACAAAGTTTAGGTAGCGCTTGGTTTCGGGCTGTGGAGCAAAACGCTCGGTCCAGGTCCACTCGTCGATAATGTCTTTTGACCAGGAGTAGGCATAGGTGTAACTCTCGGAGTCAAAGCGACAGCCCGGGTAGTTATTCCAGTGCCAGGTACCGCCAACGCCGTCGCCAGTTTCAAAAACCTTAACATTAAAACCCTGCTCGCGCAGTGTGTAGAGCTGGTACATACCGGCAATGCCGGCGCCCATTACGATGGCGTCGTATGTGTTTGATGATGTCATATCGTTTCCTCGTTAGATATCTCTGAACAAAATGTAATACGTCACTCACTTTGGCCTTGTAATTGATCTCCTGACAAGAAACTACAGCACATCCCCAGACCTTAAAATAACCTCATTTACAACAGCTTACGAAAAATCGCAGCGCTGACGTAAGAAAGCAGCGTGGCATAGTAGCACCTCGATAGACAAAGCCAAAATCGGGCCAAGCAAGGCAAAAAAGGGCCCGACAAGGTACGACTGAGTACCTTACACTGCCATCATCAACCCCAGATCAAGGGTTTTACCACTACAAATTTGGCAATACAAAACGTCCTGTTCAGCACCGCGCTCACTGTAACTAAGACTTGAGCTGCAAGGGGCTTAGAGGCTTAATAGTAAGCAAACAACAACCTTCAACTGGCCGAGAGTCGCGCTTTCTCGGCCCCTCTGGATAAGACTATTCTTCAAGACACCAGGGCCTGGCAATTTTTCTGGGCCTGCTCCGCCTACCCCCGCCTCTGCATTTTCCTGAGTATTTGTCTAATTCTTTTGTTCGCCAGTTTTCTACCGACGCTGGAAAAGGATACCCGCAGCGATGCCTTTATGCCCCTCGACCACCCCGCCCTGGTGCTCAATAAAAAGGCCCGTGAGACCTTTGGCCTCGGCGACCCCATGGTCATCGCCATTATCAATAGGGGTCCCCAGGGGGTGTTTAATCCCCACACCCTGCAACTAGTCGACTGGCTGACCCAACAGCTAGAAAATATCGATAATATCGACCCCGAGGGCATCACCAGCCTGGCCACCGAGAATAATATTATTGGCTCAGAGGAAGGCATGGAGGTCGAAGCTTTCTTCCCAACCCTGCCCCAAACTGCCGCCGATGCCGCTGCTGTGAGAAGCGCGGCCATGGCCTTTCCCCTCTACGTAGGCACCCTCGTGGCGGAGGATGGCTCGGGCACCTTGATTATTGCCGAACAGCTCAATGCCAACCGAGCACAGGCTACCTATGAGGCCTTGATGACATTGGCGGGCAGTGCCGAATTAACGGCCGATGAGAGTATTCATATCGCCGGTGAGGGCGCCTTAACCGGTTATTTTGGTGCCTATATCGACGCCGATGCCTCGCGTATCATGCCCCTCTCGGCACTGTTGATTATTGCCCTGTGTTACCTCGCCTTTGGCACCCTGCGCGGCACCCTGATTCCCAGTTTTGTAGTCCTGGCCACCGCCTCATCCGCCATCGGCTTGATGGCGGCACTGGACGTGAGTTTTTTTATTATTACCAATGCCCTGCCGGTGGTTTTAATTGGCATTGCCGTTGCCGATTCGATCCATATTCTCACCGAATACTACGAAACTTCAGCCAAGCACCCCGCATACACCTCGCGAGAACTGGCGGTGACCACCATGAGCCGTATCTGGCGACCCATCACCCTAACCTCCCTGACCACCATGGCGGGTTTCTTCGGACTCAGTATCGCCACGATTATGCCGCCGATGAAGTACTTCGGTCTCTTCGCCATGTTTGGGGTCGGCGTTGCCTGGCTCTATTCGATGTTCATCGTTCCCGCCCTGCTCAGCCGACTCAAGCCCCAGCTCAGCCGTGCCTATCGACGCCAGCCGGCACCATCGGACGCCTCGCGACAGACCCCTTGCGCCACTGCCAATGGCGAAGCGCGCGACAATTTTGCCAAGGCAGTTTGCTGGCTCGGTGCGGTGACACTGCGGCGCCCGCGGTGGTTTTTATTGGCCGGTCTCCTCACCATCGCCGCCGGCATTCACGGCGGCCTTAAGATCGAAATGGACGAGTCCTTAATTAAGGCCTTTCAGCGGGATGAAGCGATTGTCATCGCCAGCGAAGCCATCAACCAGGCCTTCGACGGCACCAACTTTCTCGATGTTATGGTGACAAGCGAAAATCCAGAAGACCTTTTTAAACCGCAAAACTTGCGCAAGATAGAAGCCCTGCAAGCTCATATGGCCCTACACCCCCTGGTCAAGGGCAGTACCTCGGTGGTCGATTATTTAAAGCAGATGAATCGCGCCATGCACGCCGATGCCCCCGAGTCCTATCGTTTGCCGGACAGTGTCGAACTCAGTGCCCAGTACTTTTTGATCTATTCGATCAGCGCCGACCCGGGCGACTTCGACGCCATTATCGACTACGACTACCGTCTGGCTAATGTGCGTATCAACCTCGAACAGGAAAACTACAAGACCATTGCCGCGGTCATCGAGTACCTCGATGACTATTTACAGCAGAGCTTCAATGGGCCGCAGATTAACGCCCAACCCACCGGGCGAGCCAATATTAATTACCAGTGGATGCAGCGCCTCGGCGATGGACACCTGCTTGGTTTAGCGGTAACCCTGGGCCTGGTCTTCCTGATGGCGACCCTGAGTTTTCGCTCCAGCACTGCCGGGCTGTTTTGCCTGGTACCCATCATCACCACGATTTGTGCCGTCTATGCCTACATGGGCTACACCGGGATGCCCCTCTCGGTGAGCTCCTCCATGTTTGCCGCCATCGCCATTGGCCTGGGTGTCGACTTTTCCATACATACCGTCGAGCGTCTGCAAATACTGATTGGCTGCGACGATGAGGTCTCGGACGATACACTGATGGCCCTCTTCCCCTCCACCGGGCGCGCCCTGCTCTTCAACTTTCTGACCCTCGCCTCGGGATTCGGCATTCTGGTCTTGAGTAAGGTGGTCATCCTCCAGGAATTTGGCACCTGTGTCGCCCTGTCGATTACCATGAGTTTTCTCGCCAGTATGATTTTATTACCCGCCATGGCAAAGGTATTTAGGCCGAGGTTTTTAGGCTATCCTCCCCGTGGATATACCCCCTCCGTCCTTTAAAACAAGTACTTCTTTTACTTAGACTGAATTTTAACAATACAAGGGAGTTCTGCATTTGAAATACCCGCGACTACTAAGCTGCTGGGTTGGCATCTTGTCAACGCCATTTTTTGCACTCACCGGCCTTGCTCAGGAACCGCTCAGCAATGCACAAGCCACCCTGCCAACGGGCGGACAAGTGGCCGCGCATATCAATAGCCGCGATGAGGGCGAGGCGGTGAGCCGCAAACTCAGCATTGTCATGCGCGACAAGCGAGGCAAAACCCGCAAACGTGAAACCATGAGTTATCGCAAATATTATGCCGGTGAAAAGCGCACCGTTATTTTTTATCTAGCACCGAAAAACATCAGGGACACGGCATTTCTGACCTATGACTACAACACCCCCGAGCGGGAAGATGACCAATGGCTCTACCTACCCGCCCTGCGCAAAGTCAGGCGCATATCGGCAGCGGACCGGGGTGACTATTTCCTCGGCACCGATATGACCTATGAAGATATCAAACTCGAGACCAGGGTCTCTACGGCCGATTTTAATTTCAAAACCGTCGGTAACTGTGATGTTGATGGCCACCCCGGCCTGCACATTGAGGGCACACCAAAAACTCAGGCAATAGCCCGTGAGCTGGGCTACAGCAAGAGCCTCTCTTGCGTCGACAGGCAAATATGGATGGTTCGCCAAAGTCAGTTTTGGGATATCAAGGGCGCACTGCTCAAGACCGTAACTATCGCTAACATTGATCAGATTCAAGGCATTTGGACCCAGCAAAATATTAATGTGGAAAACCACAAGACCGGGCACAGCACGAGCCTAAGTTTTGCTGAGGTTGACTACCAAAGCCCCGTGCCCGACACCATGTTCACCACTAATGCCATCAAGCGCGGGCTTTAGACCCTTAGCTGTGACGCCAAACCCTGTCGACACCAAGGAGCCACGCGCAAGCAGCGCCCCGCGCTTAACAAGCAGGCTCCACGGCCTTGGGCTGGCTATTGCGGTGTCTATGGTGAGCGCTCTAACTTGTCTCTTTACGCCACTACTGCGGGCCGCCGAGTTGCAAAGTTCACTCATCGCCAGCGCCTTGTGGAGTGGCGATAGTCATAATTTTAAACGACAAAGCCATCAATTCAGCCTCGAGCCCGAAGCCATCTTGCGCTTTGACAATCGCGTAAAACTCACTGCCCTAATGCGCCTACGCAGTATCAGCTTCGATGGTCTAGCCCCTCAGCGGGTCAGCGACGCTGCCTACAGCCCCCTCGGCAAACCGCTTTATATGGGCAACAGCAGTGAATTCGAACTGCGCGAATTTTATCTGGAATTACCCAGCGATAATTATTATTTCACCCTCGGCAAACAGCAGGTGGTGTGGGGCAAGGCCGATGGTTTAAAGGTACTCGACATCGTCAATCCCCAGTCCTACCGCGAGTTTATTTTGGAGGACTTTGACGATTCACGCATTCCACAGTGGCTGGCCAATATCGAGACCAATGTCGGTGAGTGGGATGCACAATTCTTGTGGATACCCGAGCAAAGTTACCACGTACTGGCCAGCGAGGGTGGACTGTACGCGCCCACTTCTCCCCTGTTACTGCCTCAGGCCCCACCCGTTGGGGTAAGTGTCGATGTCAAAGCCATTGATCGCCCCGGACGCCTGTTAATGGACTCCGATATAGGGCTGCGTCTGTCGCGTTTCTGGAAGGGCTGGGATCTGAGCCTCAACTACCTCTATCAGTACGATAACTTCGCCCTGCTGTATCAAGACAGGTCACTCACTGCCAATGGCCCCCACGTCACAATCCAGCCCCAATACCGCCGCACCCATGTCCTGGGCGGCAGCTTTAGCAATGCCTTCGATAACTGGGTGCTGCGCGGCGAGCTGGCCTATTTCAGCGACCGCTACTTTCTCGCCGAGGGCTTAAGCGACAGCGACGGCATCACCAAAGGCAAGGAGGTGTCATCCGTGGTCGGCCTCGATTGGACGGGGCTGGAAAACACCCTGATTAGCGGCCAGCTATTTCAAAGTGTTGCCCTTAATCGCCAGTCAGCCACCGTGCGCGACAAAAGCGAGTCCACATTATCACTGCTGGTCAATCACACCCTACTCAATGATACCCTGGAGCTGAGACTCATCTGGCTCACCAACAGCAATGTTGGCGACGGCCTGATGCGTTTGCGCGTGACTTACGAATGGCAGGACAATCTAAAAACCTGGGCCTCGAGTGATACTTTTTACGGCAGTGAAGAAGGCATATTTGGCCAGTTCGACGACAATGACCGCCTGATTATCGGCATTGAGTTGGCTTTTGAATAACCAGGCAGGTGCTTATTTCGGCGTTCTATAACTCTGCTAACCTCGGCCCAGATAGGGCTGAGTGACCGGTAAAATCACCGACTCGAACAAGTTAACATGGTCTGGCAACGAAGCCATGGTGACCACCAGTTCGGCGAGATCGTCCACCGCCATCACACCCTCTTTTTCCGGTACCTGGGGGCTTTTCTCCCAGATGTCGGTCATCACATTGCCGGGGTTAATACAGCACACGGCAATATTATAGGCGCGCAATTCCAGCGCCAGGGCCTTGGTCAAACCGGTGACGGCAAATTTAGAGGTGGTATAGGGTGAGCTTTTCACCCGTGGCATTTGCCCGGAGATACTGCCGATATTGATAATGCGACCCTTCCTGGTCGGCTTCATCAGCCGCGCCGCTCCGCGACAGCAGAGGAACATGCCGTTGACATTAACGTCTTGCACCTGGCGCCAGGCATCGTAGCTGAGTTCGTCAATACGACCCGAGATGGCCATGCCGGCGTTGTTGACGAGAATATCGAGCCCTTGTTTGTGCTCGGCCACCAGGGCGAACAAGGCATCGACCGAGGCCTCATCGGTAATATCGCAAACACAAACTTGCGCCTGACCACCCGCAGCAGTGATCTCTGCGGCGACGGCATTCATTTTCTCTTCATCACGAGAGGCCAAAATAAGTTTGCAGCCCTGCTTGGCCAATGCGATGGCGATGCCCTTGCCGATACCTTTACTGGCACCGGTAACGACGGCGAGTTTATTGTCTAAGGATTCCATGCTGTGCCTCACTTTTTGTTGTGCGTGCAAATAGATGTTAATAAAAAGGCGCCCGTAGGCGCCTCTAACTACGCGGGTCAAGGCTTAGGTGTTGTGGCCATTTTTGATGAGATCATCAACCACCGAGGGATCGGCCAGGGTCGATGTGTCACCGAGGCTGCCCAGCTCATTGGCAGCGACCTTGCGCAAGATGCGACGCATAATTTTACCGGAGCGAGTCTTCGGCAAACCGGGAGCCCACTGGATTAAATCCGGCTTGGCTATGGCACCAATTTCCTGCACGCACATCGCGACCAGCTCCTTACGCAGCTCTTCTGAGGGCTCAACACCGCCCATCAGCGTCACATAGGCATAAATACCTTGGCCCTTAATATCGTGGGGGTAGCCCACCACCGCCGCTTCGGCAACAGCCTCATGCAGCACCAGTGCACTCTCTACTTCGGCGGTACCCATGCGGTGACCGGAAACGTTGAGCACATCGTCGACTCGACCGGTAATCCAGTAGTAGCCGTCGGCATCACGACGCACGCCGTCACCGACGAAGTAGTAACCGGGGTAGGTAGAGAAATAGGTGTCGATGGCACGCTGATGGTCGCCATAAATGGTGCGAATTTGTCCCGGCCAGGAGGCCTTAATCACCAGGTTGCCCTCACAGGGGCCCTCCAGTTCTTTACCATCGGCATCGACAACCGCCGGCTGCACGCCAAAGAATGGCAGGGTTGCAGAACCGGGTTTAAGGTCAATGGCACCCGGTAGTGGTGTCAACATAATACCGCCGGTTTCGGTCTGCCACCAGGTATCGACGATGGGGCAGCGGGATTCACCAATCACCCGGTAGTACCACTCCCAAGCCTCGGGGTTGATGGGCTCGCCCACCGAACCGAGCAGTTTGAGGGAGGAGCGCGAGGTGCTTTTCACAAAGTCATCACCGGCACCCATCAGGGCGCGCAATGCCGTTGGCGCGGTGTAAAATTGATTAACCTGATGCTTGTCGATCACCTGCCAGAAGCGCGAGGCGTCGGGGTAAGTGGGTATACCCTCGAACATTAGAGTCGTGGCGCCATTACACAGCGGTCCGTAAACAATATAGCTGTGGCCGGTCACCCAGCCGACATCGGCGGTACACCAGTAAACATCGCCATCCTTGTAGTCAAAGACATATTTGTGGGTCATTGAGGCCTGTAGGAGATAACCGCCGGTGGTGTGCAGTACCCCCTTGGGTTTTCCTGTGGAGCCCGAGGTGTAGAGAATAAACAGTGGATCTTCGGCATCCATCGACTCGGGGACACATTCGCTGTCAGCCGCTTCTATGGCTGCGGCGTATTGAATATCACGCCCTTCCTGCCACGCCACATCGCCACCGGTGCGCTCGACCACCAGACAGGTGTGAACGTTGGGGCACTGCTCTAGAGCGATATCGGCATTGCTCTTCAAGGGCACCGAACGACCACCACGCAAACCTTCATCGGCGGTGATCAAAAGCTGGCAGTCCGAATTGAGAATACGATCTTTCAGAGCATCAGGGGAAAAGCCTCCGAAGACCACGGAGTGCACCGCGCCAATGCGGGCACAGGCGAGCATGGCGTAAGAGGCCTCGGGGATCATCGGCATATAAATACAAACCCGATCGCCCTTTTTAATACCTCGGGCTTTCAGTACATTGGCCAGCTTACAGACCTGCCGATGGAGCTCCCGATAGGTGATTTTCTGGTCGACGCTGGGGTCGTCGCCCTCCCAGATAATAGCGGTTTGATCGCCTCGAGTAGCCAGATGGCGGTCTATGCAGTTGACGCTAACATTGAGTTTTCCGCCACTGAACCAGGCCGCCTCGGCCTTGCGTAAATCGTATTCGCAGACCTTATCCCAACTCTTATCCCAGTCCAGAAAAGCAGTTGCCTGCTCCGCCCAAAATGCATCGGAATCATTGATGGAGCGCTGATACATCTCCTCATAAGTTTCTTTATTGATATAGGCACTATCGCGCCAGGCATCCGGCACCGGATGAATGGGAAACTCAGACATACTACCCCCTGTGTAAGTCAAATATAACAACGAATAAAAGGCCGCCATTCTGTCACAACGGGGCTGCTTTGTCATAGCTTGGGGGGGGGTAGCGGGAAGGCTAAGGCCGGGCTTTAGATTGAAATAAAATAGCGCCCCGCGAAGGCGGGGCTGGGGGGCTTAGGATACAGCTTGTACCGCAATGGTATTGGTGGTGCGCTCAACACTGTTGTCTTTGTTCAAATAGACCAGCTTGGGCTTGTGTTCGGCCATCTCGGCCTCGTTAAACTGGCCATAAGTAGCGATGATAATTCTATCGCCAACCTGTACACGCCGGGCGGCGGCGCCATTCATGGAGATAGTGCCACTACCCGCCTCGGCCTGAATAATATAGGTGGTGAAGCGCTCGCCGTTATCAACATTGTAAATATCGATTTGTTCAAATTCACGCATGCCCGCCAATTTGAGCAGGTCGCTGTCGATGGCACAGGAGCCGTCGTACCACAATTCCGCTTGCGTAACAGAACCCATATGCAGCTTGGCTTTCAACATGTTACTGAACATAAATAAACCTCTACTTCTTCACTTCTGTTTGTTCTGCCAGCAGCGTATCGACTTGCGATTCACTAAGTGCCAGGCTGATATTATCGATAAGACGCGCACCCTTGGTAAACATCGCACCCAATATGGTTAAGTGCTTGTCATCGTGCGCCGCCGGTTCTAGTGTTTTAGCGTTGCGAATACTAACATAATCCGTGCGAAAGCCACTTTTTTCAAGCGTTTTGCTCGCCTCTATTTCCAGTTCGGAGAAGTCTTTCTCGCCAGCCACTATTTGCTCTCGACACCAGCACAGAGTTTCATACAGGATCTTGACCCGCGGCCGTTCGTCTTCAGACAGGTAACCATTACGCGAACTGAGGGCCAGGCCATCGACATCGCGAGCAATGGCTGCACCGACAATTTCAACCGGGATACAAAGGTCCTCGACCATGCGCCGAATCACCGCCAACTGCTGGTAGTCTTTGATACCGAAGATGGCCGTATCGGGCTGCACAATATGCAGCAACTTGGACACCACCGTGGTCACCCCTTCAAAGTGGCCGGGGCGGCTGGCACCACAGAGAATATCCGTCATGGTCGGCACTACCACGCGGGTTTGGTCGGCCATGCCATTGGGGTAAATTTCATTCTCATCGGGATGAAAGAGGAAGTCACAGCCCTCGGCTTCCAGTTTTTTTGCATCGTCCTGAAAGGTACGTGGATATTTTTCCCAGTCTTCGTTGAGACCAAATTGCAGGGGATTGACGAAGATACTGACCACCACTACGTCGCACTGCTCTTTCGCCAAGCGCACCAGTTGCAGATGGCCCTCGTGCAAATTGCCCATGGTGGGCACAAAGCCCACACTCTCGCCACATTGGCGCCGCGTTCTTATCTCGGCGCGCAAACCTGAAACACTGTGGTAAATATTCATCTGCTAATCTTAATCCCCGTGTAACTTGGCACTGTCGCCGTTAATCTTCAGAAAAATAATCCCGGGCCAGGTTTTCAAAGCGCGTGTACTTACCGACAAAGGCCAGCTTTGAGGTGCCAATGGGACCGTTGCGCTGCTTGCCAATAATAATTTCGGCAATACCCTTATCCTGGCTGTCCTCGTTATACACCTCATCGCGATAAATGAAAATAATGACATCAGCATCCTGCTCAATGGCTCCCGAGTCACGCAGATCTGAATTGATGGGCCGTTTATTGGGTCGC
This sequence comes from Gammaproteobacteria bacterium 54_18_T64, assembly GCA_002162825.1. GTDB lineage: Bacteria > Pseudomonadota > Gammaproteobacteria > Pseudomonadales > Porticoccaceae > Reddybacter. Next base: position 18,272 of record MAAU01000095.1, on the reverse strand, counting down.
TGCTCAAGATTACGACTGAGCTGGGACAGCGCCAGGATCGGGCAATCAAATTCGCGGGCAATAATTTTCAATTCCCGGGAAATTTGCGAGATTTCCTGTACTCGACCATCGACCTTAGTGCTGGCACTCATTAACTGTAGATAGTCGATCATAATTAGCGCCGGGCTACCGTGCTCACGCGACAGCTGGCGAATGCGGTTGCGCAGCTCCATCGGATTAATGCCAGGCGTGTCATCGATAAACAGGGGGCGACCCTTGAGTCGTGCAGCGGCACCCGCGAGGCGAGTAAAATCATCTGGGTCGAGATTGCCATTGCGCATTTTGGTTTGATCAATCTTCCCCATCGACGACAGCAGACGAATCACCAGCTGATTGGCCGGCATTTCGAGACTAAACACCAATACCGGCTTTTCCTGGTTAAGCATGGCGTGCTCAACAAGGTTCATCGCAAAGGAGGTTTTACCCATCGAGGGGCGACCGGCGATGATCACCAGGTCGGCCAATTGCCAACCGGAAGTATCGGCGTCCAACTCATTAAAGCCCGTGCTGAGACCGGTAATATCATCATCACTGGTAAAGAGCTGCTCTATACGATCGACGGCCTGACGCAGCAAGTCGGTGACATTCTGAAAGCCGCCCTCCTTGGGCCTGCCCTCAATCACTTCCAGTAGGCGACGCTCGGCCTCGGCCAGTAACTTGCCACTGTCCCAACCCAGGGGGTTATAGCCCTTTTGAGCGATTTCACTGGCGGCGATAATCAGTTTTCGAACGATCGCGCGCTCGAGAACAATTTGCGCATAGGCGCGAATATTTTCGGAACTGGGCGTGTTGCGAGCAATATTGACGAGGTAGCTATCACCGCCCGCGTCTTCGAGGAGGTGTAGCGACTTCAGTGCTTCGGAGAGGGTGATCGGGTCGAGCGGCTGATCCTGATCAGCCAGCTCCTTCATGGTGGCAAAGATCAGGCGGTGGTCTTGACCGTAGAAATCCTCTTCGGTAATTAAAGAGGCGACACTATCGAAAGCATCATTGGCCAACATCAAGCCACCGAGTACCGCCTGCTCCGCTTCTATGGAGTGGGGTAACTCAGGGATTTTCGCGGGGACACTGGCAAGTTCAGTCATGATAAAGCAGGGAGGAGCTGAGTCAACAGCGATGAAAACGAGAAATAAGAAAGCCACTGAATACGGCTAGCATTCAGTGGCTTATCTAAAGCATCTTGCTCGCAAGTAACTCTGTTTGGACAGCTGGCAGACAACCAACCATATATCGCGGTTTGATTATTTACTGTAATCGCCATAACAGAGAGAATCACCTAGCTAAGCTTGCTGTGTCGGCCGGCAATTGTGCCAACAAACAACACCGAACTACAAGCTCCCGAACATGACAGAGAGCCTTGTAGTGGTGTCAGAGTCTTACTCTTCCGCAGTGACAACAACCTGAATACTGGTCGATAAGTCGCTGTGTAGCTGAATGCTGACTTCAAACTCGCCAATTTCGCGCAATGGGCCCTCGGGCATTTTAACTTCACTTTTCACCAACTCAACACCGGCAGCGCTGACGGCTTCAGCGACATCGCGAGCACCAATGGAGCCAAACAGTTTGCCTTCATCACCGGCAACAGCCGTGAGCGTGACGCTAGCCAATGCAGTAAGGGCAGCGGCACGAATCTCGGCCTTGCCTAACTTATCGGCTGCAGCGGCTTCCAATTCGGAGCGGCGCTGTTCAAAATCGGCCAAATTGGCCTCGGTGGCGAAAACCGCTTTGCCATGGGGAATCAGGAAATTACGACCAAATCCCGCTTTTACAGCAACCTTATCGCCGATAGCACCTAGTTTACCTACTTTTTCTAACAGTATTACGTCCATCACTCAACCTCTCAAATCATGCTGTTCACAACGACCGGCGTGCCGCCAGCCGCGAACGAAAATCCATCACGCTGTCGAGAAATCCCAACCCGATCAGCACCGAACTCAAAGGACCCAGTAAAAACACCAAGCCCATATAAAACACCACTAACCAGCGCCTACCAAGCCCCGCAAATGCGACGCTATGGTGTACTAACGCCACGCCACTCAAGAGCAGAGGCAAACCCAGCAAATTACCCCAGGCCACATACTCCTGCCCCAGTAAGTAACAGCTCATCAAGGCAGCAAACAACAGCGATGCGCTTAGCTTGTCAAAACGCAGGGCATGAAACTCAGTGCTAAAGCCACCGGGGTTATACAGTAGTGACTGCCACCAGCGCGCCAGTATAAGTGCGCTAGCTGACGTCAAGGCAATAACCCAGCCCAGTAAACCAGCGACAAATAATTCACTGGGCTCAAACACCAGCGCGCTATTTTGTTGCTGTAACTGGCGCAGCATTTCGTTTAAGGCTTCGCGCATTGTACTGACATCGGCCGCCAGCCATAACTTCATGGCTAGCCCGCTTGCCATGCTCAAGCCAAGTATCACTTTCAGCGTACTTGTCCAGGCGCGGGTTCGCGTCAGAACGCTTGCACCAAGCAATGCCACCAGCACCGAAAATACCGAGGCCCAAACCATGGCCCCGTTCATATTCCCCGAACTCAACAATATTATCAGGGGCAAGACGGCCCAGAGTAAGACCAGGCACCCTTCACTGAGGCCCCGCCTTAATACCACCAGGGCCACGGCTGCCGGACTCACCAGGGGCAAAAAATTACCCAGTAGTGCGACCAGCCCCGCCCGCAGACGACCCGCCATAATAAACTCAGCTAGGGCGCGCATCGGCAATAGTGCTGTCTAGTTGTTCGCTGGCTTATTTGTGGCCGTCAGTATAGGGCAGCAAAGCAAGAAAGCGGGCTCTCTTAATAGCTGTCGCCAACTGGCGCTGATACTTGGCTTTGGTACCGGTAATTCTGCTGGGCACAATTTTTCCAGTTTCGGAAACATTGGCCTTCAAGGTTTCGAGATCTTTGTAATCAATCTCGGTGACACCCTCGGCAGTAAAACGGCAAAATTTGCGACGACGATTAAAACGTGCCATGGCTTATTCCTCCGCTTCGGCAGTTGGGGTTTCAGAACTAGCTTCACTCTTTGCAGCTTCAGCTTCGGCTTTTTTCTTGGCTTCTTCGCGAGCGGCGCGCTCGGCTTCACGACGGGCGCGACCTTCTTTTTCAGCCTTCTCAGAGAGTTCGGCCTTCATGATGTCGGTCTCTTCGGTGATCGCCTTATCACAGCTAATCACCAAGTTGCGCAGTATCGCGTCGTTGTAACGGAAGGTAGAAGTCAGCTCGTCGAGCTCTTCCTGGCCGCACTCAACGTTCATCAGAACATAGTGGGCTTTGTGGATTTTTTGGATGGGATAGGCGAGATGACGACGCCCCCAATCTTCCAGACGGTGGATCGCACCACCGTTGGCAGTGACGATAGCAGTGTAGCGTTCCACCATGCTGGGAACCTGCTCGCTTTGATCCGGGTGAACAATAAAAATAATTTCGTAATGGCGCATTATGCCTCCTTACGGGTTAAAGCCACCCACGTTTTGCGGTGTGACAAGGAGAAACCCGACAACAAGCCGGGATCAGGGGCGCGAATTCTAGGCCAAGCTCACTTAAATAGCAATCATTGTCCGAGCTATCGCCATAAAAAGGGCCGCACGTGGCAGCCCTTTTCATGTCCCCGTGTAACTAATATGAGCGAGGCAAGCCCAGTACATTGGTCGAAATAAAGTTGAGTATCATGTTCTGGCTGACCGGCGCCAGGCGTGGCAGCATCGCTTCACGCATCAAGCGCTCAACATGGTATTCCTTGGCATAGCCCATACCGCCGTGGGTCATTACTGCCTGCTGGCAAGCCTTGAAGCCCGCTTCAGCGGCAAAGTACTTGGAACCGTTCGCCTGGGCACCACAATCCAGACCATTATCGTAGCGCGACGCGGCGGACATAATCATCAAATAGGCCGCTTCAAGTTCCACCCAGTTTTCCGCCAGCGGGTGTTGAACCGACTGATTCATGCCAATGGGACGGCCAAAAACTTCGCGATCTTTAGCGTATTGCGTAGCACGCTCCAGCGCACTGCGGCCCATGCCGACCGACTCGGAAGCCAGCAGCATACGTTCGGGGTTCAGGCTGTGTAAAATATAACGAAAGCCCTTGCCCTCTTCACCAATCAGGTCCGCCTTGGGCACGACCAGGTTGTCGTAGAAGGTCATGTTGGAGTTGACGCACTTGCGGCCCATTTTTTCAATTTCTTTAATTTCAACATGCTCTGGATCCATGTCCGCATAAAATAAAGAAATACCTTCGTGGGGCTTTTCACACTCGTCACGGGGCGTGGTGCGCGCCAGCATCATGATTTTATCGGCCTGTTGGGCCGTGGTAGTCCATATCTTCTGACCATTGATGATGTAGTTATCACCCTCGCGCCTGGCAAAAGTTTCAATGCGTGTGGTATCGAGACCGGCATTGGCCTCGGTGACGCCAAAGCAGGTTTTCTGCTTGCCCTGTATCAGCGGTGGCAACCAGCGCTGCTTTTGCTCGTCGGTACCGAATTTAACAATGGGATGGGGGCCAAAAATATTGATGTGCACGGCAGAGGCCGCGGACATACCACCGCCCTCGGCAATGGTCATCATCATCAACGCCGCTTCACTCACACCGAGGTTGGAGCCGCCGTATTCTTCCGGCATGGTAATACCTAACCACCCCCCCGCCGCGACCGCTTGATAAAAATCTTCGGGGTATTCGCCGGTTTTATCATGCTCCAACCAGTAATCATCATCAAAGTCTTTCATCAGACCCTTAATACTATCAACGATGGCCTGCTGTTCACTGCTCAGTGAAAAATCCATTACATAACCTCTTCTTTCTATTCAAATTATAAAATAGTACCGGTAACCAGGTAGTTAGCGTCCGTCGGTCACGGCAGTAATACGCGGCCAGAGTTCATCGGCGCCCCAGTTCAAGACCTCTTCGCCCAGGCGGCGCGCCCAAACCACATCGCTACCGTACTCATCGCGCCATGACCACAAACGTCGAGTCAGGTGGTGCAGGCTGTGTTCATAGGTAAAGCCCATCGCGCCGTGTACCTGATGAGCAACGGCGGCACCGTTATTAACGGCCTCTTCGAGGCGAGTTTTTGCCGCGGCGATTTCTATCCACGCCTCGTGATCAATGCTCGGCGCTCTAGCCACGGCTTCAGCAGCGGCATCGGCGGCGGCATTCATCGCGGCAACTTCACCGGCGAAAGCAGCGATGGAGTGCTGCAGAGCCTGAAACTTACCAATGGCACGGCCAAACTGCACCCGCTCCATGGAGTATTCGATTGTCAATTCAAGCGCAGTACTAAGGGCACCTGCAGCTTGCACACAGCGAATCAGGGCACCCATGGCTTCAACATTTTCGCCATTGAAGCCCTCGACTGGCGTTCCAACTTGCTCGACTGCGACGGCACTAAAGCTGACATTATCTGCCGGCTCTCCCGCCAGATTAGTTTGCGCTGTAATTTCACAGAGCTCAGTGGCAACCTGAACTACCTGTACCTTTCCAGCCGTCTCAACCAGGGCAACGATCTGACGCGCATTGCGAGCATAGGGCACACCCTGAGCACTACCATTAAGCTTGCCATCAACCAGACTTAGTTCACCCGAAGCAACCGTTGCTGTTTCAGCGCTCACCTGCAGACCAGCTTGTGCCAATAACCAACCCGCAAATAATGTTTCAGCCAGCGGTACAGGTACTGCTGCTCCACCCGCGGCTTTTAGTACGGCAAAGCCATCAAGCATGGTCGCACCAATACCACCGTTGTCTTCCGGAACCCAGGTCAAGTTCAGACCCGACTCGGTAATCGCCTGCCACAGTGCGTCTGGCCATGTTCCCGCTTCCGCTTCGTTAATGACCTCTGCAGTGCTGAGGTCATCGAAGATACGACTGGCGGTATCAAAAATAATATTATCTGAATCTGTCATTCTATTGTCCTTTGTCTATCGCCAAGTGGCTTAACGGATGCCCAGCTGACGAGCAATCATGCCCTTCAACACTTCATTGGTACCACCACGCAAGGTGGACGACGGCACACGTAGTACACCTTCACGCAATAGTGTCGGCAGTAAACCCGCAGACGAATAAAGCACATTCTGCGGCAAAATACGGCGCAGTTTTTCCAACAGTTCACGCTCAAAATTGGTGCTCATATCTTTCACCAGAGCGGCTTCCATTTCGGGCGAGGAGCCCTCTTGTAGCAAGCCTGCAATACCCAGCGACATACGGCGCAGGGTCTTAATTTTGGCAACCACCTGACCCAGGACTTCTTTAGTTTGATCGGTCGGGTTGTTCACCAACAGGCGCATTGCCTCTTGCAGCACGATGAAGGTAGAGAGAAAACGCTCGGGGCCGGAGCGCTCAAGAGCCAACTCACCCACCACCATATTCCAGCCGCCACCCACTTCACCGAGCACATGGGAGTCGGGCACGAAGACGTCTTCAAAATTTGTTTCATTAAAGTGCACCTGGCCACCGATGTCGGCGATACCGCGTACATCCACACCCTCAGATTTCAGCGGGATAAGAAACTGTGACAAACCCTTGTGACGAGCCGATGTATCCAGTGGTGAAGTGCGCAACAAGGTAATCATGTAGTCACAGCCGGGCCCGTGAGCGCCGGTCGACCACAATTTTGTGCCGTTAACCTTCCAGCCACCTTCGACTTTTTCCGCACGGGTCGATACCGAGGCCAGATCGGAACCGGTACCCGGCTCACTCATACCAATGGCACAGAAGCACTCGCCAGCGACAATGCGCGGAATAATGGCATCGCGTACTTCGGGAGCGGCATTCTTAATGATCTGCGGGCCACTCTGGCGATCGGCAATCCAGTGGGCCATTACCGGCGCACCGGCTGCTAGCATTTCTTCGGTGACCACATAGCGCTCAAGAAAAGAGCGACCGTGGCCGCCGTATTGCTTGTCCCAGGTCATACCCAGCCAGCCGCGTTGACCTAGCTTGTGACTGAACTCGGCACTCAGGCCGCCAGCCCAGCAATCGGCCATTGGCGTATAGCCGCCATTGGCGCGTTCTTCGGCAAGAAACTCCCGAACCTCTTGTCGAAGCTGGGTTGCCTCGGCGGGCATTTCGACAAAGGGAAAACGAAATCGGGTTACAGACATACCTTGGTTCTCCAATAAATTTCACTTAACAATACTTGTCAACGGCGAGAATACGCCATCGTAAAGTAGACCTGTGTCTCTCCCTGAAAGAGGGACACAGGTGGTACATATTACTTACTACTTAAGCACCGGTGAGGATGGCTTTTTCTTCGGTGTACTCAATCAAACCGCTGGCGCCCCACTCACGACCGTTACCGGACATTTTGTAGCCACCAAAGGGCGCGGCAAAGCTAAAGGCCGGACCATTGACCTTGACCTGACCGGCACGCAATTGACGGGCAATACGCATTTGCGTTTCCTTGCTCTCCGCCCAAACACCGCTGGATAAACCGAAGTCAGAATCATTGGCCAGGCGAATGGCCTCCGCCTCGTCTTTATAGGAAATAAAGCACAGTACTGGGCCAAAAATCTCATTGCGAGCAATGGGCATATCGTTGGTGACATCACCGAGGATGGTCGGTCGCACATAGGCGCCCTTTTCAAGGCCCTCGGGCAAATCACTACCACCGGCTACCAGGCGTGCACCGTTGGCCACGGCATCATCAATCATGCGCGTCACCGACGCACGCGCCTTCATGGAACTGAGGGGCCCAAGGAAAGTGTCTGTGGAAGTGGGGTCACCGACTACCAGTCGATCACTAACTTTTTTCGCCGTTGCCAGGGCTTCCTCGTACTGCGACTCGTGAACAAAGATGCGGCTCAACTGTACGCACATCTGCCCGGAGTTAAACATGGAATCTTTGACCACGTACTTAGTTGCTTTTGCAACGGGGGCGTCCTCGGCAATAATAAAGGCTGACTTACCACCCAGCTCCTGACACACGCGTTTAATAGTACCTGCCGCCGACTTAGCGACATCGACACCCACCTCGGTGGAACCGGTGAAGGAAACCAGATCAACTTCCGGGTGTGAGCTCAGTTCGTCACCAATCATCGAACCTTTACCGGGTAGCAGGTTAAAAACGCCGGCAGGCAAGCCCACCTCGTCACACACCTCGGCAAAAATATAGCTCGACAATGGCGTCTGTTCACTAGGCTTGAGGATGCAGGTGCAACCCGCAGCCAGCGCCGGACCGACCTTGGCGATGACCTGAAACAAGGGGAAGTTCCAGGGGGTGATAAAGGAGCAAACACCAATGGCTTCCTTAATGGTGATATAACCTTCCTCGTGCTCTTTGACGACGTCCATGGTTTCGGCCAAATTAGCAAAAATCTTGAGGCCGGAAATGGGGCCCAGTACCTGAATACCCAGGGCAAAGTGCACCGGAATACCCATTTCCTGGGAGATCAGCGTGGCCATTTCATCCTTTCGCTCTTTGAGTTTGGCGCAAATCGCTTCAATAAGAGCCTTGCGCTCGGCAGCCGGTGTCTGTGACCAGGGAATAAAAGCCGCTCGCGCCGCCTCGGCCGCCTTATCGACATCTTCGGGGAAAGACATGGGCACGGTGGCAAACACTTCTTCAGTGGCCGGATTGACCAGGTGCGATGTCCCCTCACCGGAAGGCGCTACCCACTCACCATTGATATAAATCTTATCGTATTCGATCATCGCTACTCTCTCTTATGATTCACTTGTTGTGACTTGCCAGGGCCCCAGCGCTGCCGCCGCGACCATTTTTAAACGGAGTTTCCCCCAATTTTTAACGCTTAAGCCAGACCCAGGCGGGGGCGCATAAAAGCGGCAATTTTAGCCACTGCATCATCCGCCTCGGGGGCATTCCCGGCCATAAACTGGAATACGTGCTGCATTTCATCGAACACCTGAAGCTCAATATCAACGCCCGCCGCTTTACCATTTTCATAGAAGCGCGTGCTGTCATCCAACAGCACTTCATACTCACCGACCTGAATTAAGGTCGCTGGAAAACCCGCCAGGTCACCGTACAGGGGATTGGCAAAGGGATCTTGTTTAGAACCGTTTTCACCGAGGAAGGCACCGATCATACCCTCGAGCATGTCACCACCAACCAGAGCATCGTTGTCAGCATTGGTCTGCATGCTGGCGCCCTTCGACTCCATGTCGTACCAGGGCGATAGAGGCGCGGTACAAGCCGGCACAGGCAAACCCTTGTGGCGAGCATAGAGGATCATCGAGGTGCACAGGTTGCCGCCGGCGGAATCTCCCGTGGTGGCAATATGTTCGGGCTTAAAGCCCTGTTCAAGTAATTGTCCATAGACAGCAACGGCCTGCTCGACAATACCAGGGTGGGGGTTTTCAGGAGCCCGAGTGTAATCGAGCACCAGAGCGGAACAGCCCACAGCCTTGGCCACGTGACCATACATTTTATTGTGACTTTTCGGTGAACCCACCATAAAACCGCCACCGTGACAGCAAATCACCACACGGCTTTTATCGGCACCCTTGGGTATTGCCCATACACAGTCGACGCCGGCCAGCACGGTTTCCTGAAACTCAACGCCTTCGGGTTCGCTGCTTAAATCACCCCAGTGATCAAATAACTCGCGTAGCTCTGGGAGTTCCATGTCACCGCTTAGGGTCAGTTTATCTGACCACTCACGGTATAAACCCACTATCGACTCTGCCTCTTTACTCGCCATATTCCCTCTCCATGTCAACCGACCTTGTTGTTTCTCGTTAAATGTAAATCGTATTATTCGTCAACTATCTCGCCGGGATGCCCTTCGCCCCGGCACAAGCACTTATCTATTCAGCTCGACATTCTGCCTTAGCGTCGCGAGGAGGTAAACCGGTGCAAGCACTTATCAGGACCGAGCTCACTCAATCCTCCGTCAGGCCGTAGCTTTTAATTTTCCGGTATAGGGTACTGCGAGAAATACCCAATACTCGAGCCACTTTAGAGCGATTACCCTTGTGTAGAATCAGCTCTTTACGAATGGCCTCATATTCAAGTTCATCAAGCGTTGCCACGCTGGGCTGTGCATGGCACGCCGTAGTAGCGAACACCGTGGGCTGAGAGATATTCAGCTTATTAAAATTGTGGCTGGTATTTGCCCTCATCGAGAGAATATCAGCGGGCAGTTCGTCACAACTGAGAAGCTCGGTATCACTCATCACAAACATGCTTTCGAGCACTGCCCGCAACTCGCGAACATTTCCCGGCCAGGGGTATTGGCACAATACCTCGCGAAGCTCAGGGTCGAGCTGGCGAGGTTCAATAGCATAAGTTTGGGCAAATTGTTTGAGGAATAAATCACTGAGTAGCTCAACATCACCCGGGCGCTCACGCAAGGGCAAAACATCAAGGGACATAACCTTCAGTCGGTAGTACAGATCCTGGCGAAAGCTACCCTCCTCTACTGCAGCAGCGAGACTGCGATTGGTCGCGGCTATAATCCTCACCTCAACCTTACGCTCTTTACTACTGCCCAACCTGGCCACGACACCATCCTGTAAAACCCGCAGCAGAGCCACCTGAACATCGAGCGATAGCTCACCAATCTCATCGAGAAATAGAGTGCCGCCATGGGCCTCTTCAAACTTACCCGGGTGCCCTTTCGGTGCCGCGCCGGTAAAGGCACCGGGCTCGTAGCCAAGTAACTCACTGACCGCCAGCTCTCGGGTTAAAGCACCGCAATTAACCGCAATAAAAGGAGAGTCCTGGCCCTTACCTACACAATGCACCGCGCGGGCAAACAAGTCCTTACCAGAACCGGTCTCGCCCTGTATCAGCAATGGTGCCGGAGATGCAGCAAGGCGCAAAGCGCGGGTTTTCAGCGCCAATATGCCGGGACTCTGGCCGACAATAGCATCGACAGCCGAACTCTCCACAAGCTCAGGGACCGCCAAGCTTGGACGCACCGCAGCCAGGCGGGGCCGAATGACGAGAATACCGCCCTCGGTACGACCCTCGCGGTTATAGGCCTCATAGGCCACCGGTACAATGGCGCGCGGCAGCAGTTCTTCCCAATCCTTCACCGCGGCCAAACTTTCATGCTCCAGCAAACGGTAATTCTTTGTCAGCTGCTCTTCAATTCTCTCACTAGCGAATAAACACTTGGCCTTTTCATTCGCGGTTACCACCCGGCCCTTGCGATCGAGCAAGACCACCCCATCCTGGCGCCAGCGACCGACGCTGCCGGCAAACCAGTCGACCAGGGTGACATTACGCGCCAGCTCTCGAGAGTGCAGGGTCTGTTCAATTTGTCGCGCCGCCGTCATCGCCAGGGCCAGGCTTTGGGCACTATAAGCATGATTCAGGGTGGTGACGTCGATGACACCGAGCAGATCACCATCGATGGCATCAATAATGGGTGCTGCCGAACAAGTCCAGATTTTTACCGTCTCACAAAAGTGTTCAACACTATGCACTTCGACCGGTCGCTTTAAGGCCACCGCCGTACCCACGGCATTGGTGCCGGTGCAGCCCTCACTCCAGTCATAACCGGGGGCAATGCGCTGTCCGGCCAGACTTTCACACAGGTGGGGGTCACCGCAAACATCGAGTAGTACACCATTACTTTCGGCGACGGTGAGGAAGCTTTCGCTATCGGACAAAATATCGGAGAGCATTTGCCAGGTATTGTGGGAGGCCAGCAGGAGCTCCTCATTTTCCTGTTTCAATAGATCGAGCTGAGCCCCGGAGGCAGCCATAGGCGGATAGTGCTGGGTAAATTCAACACCTCTATTGAGACAGCGCTGCCATGAATCATGGATGACATCTCTGACCTGCCCCGGCCTACACTCACCCTTATTGACAAAGTCTGTCCAGGCGATATCGACCTGCCTGCGAAAACTGGCCTCCGACTCTATCGGCATGCGACCCAGGTGTTGAATTTGCATGGTTGACCTCAAAAAAGACTGACCTAAAAATAACGATGTACGAACCTATCCCTGCTCTGTTGCCGTACTACTTCCTAACCATCGCCAGCAAGCTCTTCACCCTGCCGTTAAACCACAAGCCCTGCTACCCCGCAACAATGCCCTGATCATAGAGGCCAGAAATCTCGGTACTACTTAGGCCCAGTTCGTCGGCGAGAATCTCCTCGGTATGCTGGCCCAGGGCGGGTGCCGGCTGGGCATTTTGACGCTCGAAGGCACTAAACTGCAGCGGGCTCGAGGGCGACAAATAGCTACCAATATCGCCCTGTTCAACCTCACTAAACATGGGGTTATCGACAGAGCACTCCGGATCGCTATCGACCAGTTGCTTCAGCGTCTGATACTTGCCCCAGCACACATTATGGGCATCGAGCAGAGCCGTCACCTGGGCATAGGACTGGCTAGCAAACCAGGGTTCAAAGAGAGCCGTGAGCTCCACACGTGCGGTAAAACGATCGCCCTCCTGACGTAGATTCAAGCCCAGGCGCTCGGCCAGCTTGTCGATTTCACCACCCAAGCCCGTCGCTTTACAAATGCCCTTCCACTGATTGCCCGTCAAGCCGACAATCATCACCCGGCGCTGATCGACCGTTGCAAAGTCTTTGCCATAGGCGCCAAACAGGTAGTTGCCACAGGGCTGGCGATCTGCGGCATTAATCTGTGCCTCGGCGATGAAACCCAGATTGCCCATGGTGGCCAGTGCAACATCGGCCAAGGCCAATTTAATCAACTGCCCCTCACCACTAATACGACGGTGGCGCTCTGCGGCCAACATACCCAGGGCCAATGTCTGGCCAGTAATCACATCCCAGGCGGCGAGCACATGATTGACCGGCTCACTGTTGTCACCGGTCATGGCCGGCAAGCCCATGGCACAGTTAACCGTATAATCGACAGCCGAACCACCATGGCGATCACCGCTGAGATTCATATAAATCAGATCGTCGCGCTGCTCACGCAACTTGTCATAAGCGAGCCAGCCTTTAGCGGGGAAGTTACTCAAGAACATCCCCGCCTCTTCACCGGGTGCGGCGATCAAACGGGTGAGGATTTCCTGCCCTTCGGGTTTGCGAAAATCGACGGCAATCGAGCGCTTGCCCTTATTGAGACCGGCCCAAAACAAGCTCTGATTGTTCTTATCGACCGGCCAGCGGCGATAGTCCAGGCCCCCACCGATCATATCAAAGCGAATCACATCGGCACCAAGCTGAGCCAGGGTCATCGCCCCCGAGGGTGCGGCGACAAACGCAGCGCCCTCGACAACCCGCAGTCCGGAGAGGATATTATTCATGTTCTTCCTTTCATAAAGAGTTTCCATAACAAATTTCCACTTGCCATTCCCCGCTTGCTATTTCGCCTAAACACTTGAAATTCGAAGGCTACAAACTTCGTCTGCTTTTTAACCGACGTCGGCAAAACCATTGTCGATAACCACCAGGTCGCGCTCAACCACGGTGCAGCGAAAGGCCACACCCTTGTCGAGTTTCCAGATATCGGTGCGAATGGTTTCACCGGGATAAACCGGTGCAGAAAAGCGCGCTTTCATACTACGGAATGTATTCACATCGTAATCGCAGCAGGTTTTAAGTAGCGCATGACCGGCAACGCCAAAGGTACACAAACCGTGCAGAATGGGGCGATCAAAGCCGCCCTTCCTGGCCACAGCCGGATCGGCGTGCAGGGGGTTGTAGTCACCGGAGAGGCGATAGATCAAGGCCGCCTGTAATAAGGTGGGCAACTCACAGCTTTCATCGGGCGCCGTATCGGGGATCACCTGGGACGCCGGTGGGCGATCGGTGCAACCGCCGAAACCACCCTGGCCTCGGGCCATGGTATTTTGAATCAGAGTACATAGTGGCTCACCGTCTTCCGTGGTCACCGTGCGCGACGAATAAATAAACACGCCCTTGCCCTCACCCTTGTCGATCACCTCATCAACCTTGGTGGTGGCCTTCAGCGTGCCCGATGGGGGCAGCGGCTTGTGGAGGATGATTTCCTGGTCGGCGTGCAGGACCTTGGTCCAGTCGACACCGGTATCGGGCTCTTTCAGCCAGAAACCCGGATAGGCCAGTACTGTAGCCATAGTTGGCAGCGCACGGAGGTTTTCTTCGTAGACATAATTCAGTGCTTTTTCGTCCATCGGATCATAACCGACACCCGCACCGAGGGCGTACAACATGGTGTCGCGCTCGGTGTAGGTGTGGACAATTTCTTCAAATTTGCGGTTTTTTAATGTCTCGTAAACGATTGCCATGGTTCAGCCCCGATATCCATAATTTACATTTCAAAAAAAAGGAGCGTCATCACGCCCCCTTTTTTTGCCAAGATTTTTCTCGCTTACTAAGCCTTAGATCAAACTGGATCCCAGGAGAAAACATCCTGTGAACGATCCAGGGGATAGAAGTGGCTTTCGAGCTGGGGCATGGCCGTTTCGAAGATGCTGTCGATGGTCCAACCATCACCGGCGTGACTGGAGCGCTCTGGGCGCGACTGACCCATGAGGAAAATCTCATTCATGCGCACGGCAAAAATCTGGCCGCTGATATGAGCAGCGCGATCGGAACACAGAGCAGCAACCACGATGCCGACCTTTTCAGGGGTCATCTTTTTGAGCTTTTCAACACGGGCAATTTGATCCGGTGTCGTGGCCGGTATGGAAGCGGTCAAACGACTCCAGGCAAAGGGCGCGATGCAGTTGGAACGCACGTTGTAGCGCTGCATATCCAGGGCGATGGACTTGGACAAACCGACAATGCCCGCTTTGGCAGCGGCATAGTTAGCCTGGCCAAAGTTACCGATCAAACCCGAGGTAGAGGTCATGTGTACGCAGCAACCGCTCTCCTGGTTGCGGAAGTGAGTCGCCGCCGCACGGCTGACATTGAAACTACCGTTGAGATGAACGTTCATCACCTGGTGCCAATCGTCCTGAGTCATTTTGTGGAAAATGACATCGCGTAGGTTACCGGCGTTGTTCACCACAGCGCTAATCTCGCCAAAGCTGTCAACGGCCTGGGTAACCATTTTATTGGCGCCTTCCCAATCGGCAACGCTATCGGTATTGGCAACGGCATCGACACCGAGGGCTTTAATTTCTGCAACCACTTCTTCGGCCACATCGCGATCGAGATCATTAACGACAACGTTACCGCCCGCCTTGGCAATTTCCAGTGCGATGGTGCGACCAATGCCACGGCCAGAGCCGGTGACGACAATGGATTTTCCTTTTAAATGTTCTGTAACGCTCATTGCTTTTCCCTTTTTCAATTAAATTTAAATACGAATAATACTTACCAGGCCTTAATTAATTCAAATTAAGCGTTGGCAACCAGCTCACGAGAAATTACTTTCAGGGCCAGAGTTTCCTCTGCACCTTCAAAGATGGACAACACCCGCGCATCGACAAAATAGCGGCTGACGGGGACTTCTTCGGCATAGCCCATACCACCGTGAATTTGCAGTGCCTCACGGGTCACCCACTCAGCAGCGCGACAGGCAAATAACTTCACCAGGCTCGCTTCCATTTTACCGCCACCGGCATCCACTTCCCGAGCCACGGCATAACTGAACTGACGCGAGGCCAACAACGTTGTCACCATGCGGCTCAACTTCACCAGGGTCAACTGATAATCGGCCACCGGTTGCTTGAAGACCTTACGTTCTTTGGCGTAATTAATGGCCTGTTCGCTGGCCGCCTGCATCACCCCAGCCGCACGGGCTGAAGTTTGAATACGACCACCGGTCAAACCGGCCATGGCGTAGTAAAAGCCTTTGCCAATGCCCGCTTCTTCACCAACCAGGTTGGCGTCGGGGACGAAATAGTCCTCAAAAAATAGGTCGAAAGAGTGCATGCCTCGATAACCCAAAGTCGGAATCGACTTGCCCGACAGCTTGCCACCCTCTGCCTGCACGACATCAATTTCGTGGCCAAAGGTGCGGGGTTTTTCAACCAGGAAAAAGCTCAGGCCCTTGTAGCCGTCCGCATCGGTACCGGTGCGCGCCAGCGTTAGCAATACCGAAGCAGCACCGGCAAAGGTGCACCAGGTTTTACTGCCATTGAGCAGCCAGCCACCTTCGGTTTTCGTCGCCTTTAATTTCGCCGAAGCCAGGTCAGAGCCGTAATCGGGCTCAGTCAGGGCAATACCACAAAGGGTTTCACCACTGGCAATTTGCGGCAACCACTTTTGACGCTGGGCATCAGTACCGCCCTTCATCAAAGCGCGGGCGAGAATTTCAGGGCGGGTAATCAAGCTACCTGCCGCACCCAGAGAACCACGCGACAATTCTTCAGTAACCAAAATCATGTACAGGCTGTCATCACCGGCGTCGGGCTGTAAGCCATCGAAGCGCTCGGGAATGGAAATACCAAAACAGCCCATTTCACGCAGAGGCTGCAATATGCTCTCGGGAATATCGATGTCCTGGCGGTGAATATCTTCGGCCAGGGGCATCACCACTTCAGTGGCAAAGCGGCGGAAGGTATCGCGAATTAATTCCTTTTCACTGTCGAGATTCGACGGCAGGAAATCGCCCTCTCTGTCGATCAGCTGACGACCCAGTGCCGCCATCATTTTTGCCGATAAATAGTGGCTGGCAATACCGGTGTTATCGAAGGCTTCAAAGCTCGCGCAAATACTCGCCATGGTCAAACCGTAGTCGGCGGGCCGTGCTAGCAACCGTCCGGCGACTGCCTTTAAGGCTTCACTACCAAACTGGCAGGCAACCCAGCCGGATAGCGCGTCGCGTTCAAGTACTTGCTGGGTGTAGTTCAATAGTGCGTCGGTGGCCGATAAATCTGCCACACAAAAAGAGGTTTCGTAACAGGCCAGTTGTTGCTCATCGAGTAAGGCCGGCGACAAACCTTTCTCTGTACTGCTGACTTTCTTAATATGCGCCAAGGCCTGATCGACCAGCGCTCTGGCACACACAACAGCCTCAGTGATTAGCTTGAGATCCCCGGCATAGTCGCCGGTAACAGGCTGGTTTTTTACTGCTTCCATTTTTGTACTCGCGCTTGATTAACAGAGTGTTCAGCGGGGGTTTTTCGATGCAAAAAGAAACCGGCCTTACAGCCGGTTTCTCACACAGAACAACAATCAAATACCGTATTCACCAATAATCGCAACACTAGAGATATTCTGGTGGGGGAAACCACCCAGGTTGTGAGTCAAGCCAATGGTCGGATTAGGTAATTGACGCTCGCCCGCTTTGCCGGACAACTGCAGATACATTTCATACAACATGCGCAAACCGGTCGCGCCAATGGGGTGGCCAAAGCACTTCAGGCCGCCGTCAATCTGGCAGGGGATTTTACCGTCGGCATCGAAGACACCGTCCAGTACATCCTTCACTGCCCCACCATTTTCGGAAAGATAAAGATCTTCCATAGTGACCATTTCAGTCACAGAGAAGCAGTCGTGCACTTCCGTCATGCTGACTTGCTCGCGAGGCTTGGTGATACCCGCTTCTTCGTAGGCACGTTTAGCGGCAACGCGTGTCGTGTGGACGTAGGAACCGTCCCAACCCTCATAACCACCTTCCGTACCATTGGAAGCGCACAGCTGCAGGGCTTTAACTGCAACCAACTGCTCTTTACCCAGGCTCTTGGCGATTTCAGGTGTAGTAACAATCGCACAAGCCGCGCCGTCACTGACACCACAGCAATCGAACAAACCAATCGGCTCGGCGATCATCGGTGCATTGAGGGCTTGCTCCATGGTGATGGCTCGCTGCAAGTGGGCCTTGGGGTTCTTCAGGCCGTTAGCGTGGCTTTTCACCGAAACGTGGGCCATCGCGTGCTTGAGATCTTCTTTGCTAGTGCCGTACTTACCGCGATAACCAGCTGCCAACTGGGCAAACATGCCCGGTGCTGACAGGTTCGGGTAGTACAGATCATTTGCGACACCGCGTGAACGCTGGGGCAAACCACCGTAGCCGGTGTCTTTCAATTTTTCAAAACCGACTGCCAGGGCGATGTCACAGGCACCCGATGCCACCGCATAGGTGGCTGCACGGAAGGCTTCTGTACCACTAGCACAATAGTTTTCAATTTTAGTAACGGGGATATCGGGTAGACGAAGACCCATGCTCAAAGGCATTGCACCGGGGCCAACGCTGTAGGCGTCAATGCCGGTCGATTGCCATGCGGCTTCGATCTGGCTTTTTTCGATACCCGCATCGGCGATGCACTCTTCGAAGGCTTCGGCCATCAAATCGGCAGGTTCACAATCCCAGCGCTCGCCAAACTTACTGCAGCCAGCACCTAAAATAACGACTTTATCTTTAATTCCACTTGCCATGATATTTAGCTCCTAAGCTGATAGTTAGACTTGAATAGCTTTCCA
>MAAU01000054.1 GCA_002162825.1 Gammaproteobacteria bacterium 54_18_T64 | reverse complement strand
CGGGCTGTGGCCTGATTAACAGCTTGCCAACGTCGACCACCCTGCCAGATATGACGGCTCGTTGGGAGTCTCTGTTAAATAGCATTGTCGAAGAGCAGGCCAGCTACGCTGATTTCATGGGCAGCCTGATCCCCAGTTTGCACAGCTTAATTGCAGAGAGTTGCGCCAGTTTGCCACTGGCGCTTAAAGGCGTTAAATCTACCAAGCCGGCCTATCGGAAGCGGCGCAAAAAGGTAGTTGCTGGTAAGGTCCGTCGAAAGAAAGCCGCTGCGTAAGCTATTTCCTTAGACTTAGAAAGTGGGCCTTGGTCTTGTGGCCCCGAAAATAGAGGCTTAGGCCTTGATTGCGCAAGATTAGGGGATGAAAACACCATATAAGGGAGGCTGTATGGTGCTTGCAGGTGTTTTTTACGCGGCGATGATTGATGTTATAGTGATGGAAAGCCTCGCAATTGCGGGGCTTTTTGGTGTTTGGCAGTAATCAGAGAGTGAGTGTTATGGCGCAAAAAAAGCGTATGGGTTATGGCGGCCTGGTGGTGGGGGTTTCGGTAGTGGCGATGTTTTGGGTGACCGACATGCTGGATATTGGCGGGCGCTCGGCAGAGACACCGGTCGACAGTTTGGCGCTTGCCCCGGTGGATGGGCGCTCATGTGCCGGTTTGCGCGATGCCGCGAAGGGTGTGATGCAGGCGCGGCAGGCGGGGGGTGAGAGGGCTGTCGTGGCTGATGTTTTGACCCCCCTGGGCAAGGATGGTGAGGTAATGCTTGCCTTGGCCTATGGCTACCCGGTGCGCGATACGCCGATGGATAAAGAGCAGGCGGTTGTGGAATTTACCGATGGCATTCATGCGAAGTGCCTGGGTGTGGTGCTTCCTTAGTCTATCCAGGTCGCGATAGTCATGTTCGGTTGAGGTGTTCGAGTACCCGATAATCAAACTCTTCCAGTATTTGCCGCAGACGAATTAAGGGCAGGCCGATGATGGCGGTATTGTCATCGCTGTGAATGGCTTCGAAAAGGGTGATGCCCAGGCCCTCGGCCTTAAAGCTACCGGCACAATCGTAGGCTGGCTCGCATTTTAGATAGTTCTCGATATCGGTATCACTGAGTTGGCGAAATACCACCTCGGTGGTGACAGTGTCCGCGATAGCTCGCCCGCTGTGGCCGTCGAGGACGCAAAGGCCGGTATAGAAGTGGACGCGCTGACCGGACAGTGCCTGCAGCTGTTTAAAGGCCCCGGTGTGATTGCCGGGCTTATTAATGCTCTGGCCCCGGCAGGAGGCGACCTGGTCGGAACCTATAATGAGGCATTCACTATGGCCCTCGGCGAGTGCATGGGCTTTGCTGGATGACAGACGCAGGGCCAGTTGTTGCGGGCTTTCTCCGGCTAGAGGCTGTTCGTCGACCTCCGGGGCTTGCCAGCTGAAGGGGACGTGGAGGCGCGATAGTAATTCGCGACGGTAGGGCGAGGAAGAGGCGAGCAGTAAGGTCATGTTTTATACGCTATTTTGTCGTCAGTTGGGCGCTATTGCGAGGCTTGGCGGTAGGGGGCAAAAATGTGTGATTTTCTTTGACAGATCAAGGCCATATCCCTAGAATTGCGCGCCTATGTCGACTACCTCGAAAAGCAGTGTAATTCCTCGTGGCGTAGACGCCCTGAAAGCGTGTACACAGAGTGCCACCTATGAAGGCATTATTATGCCTGAGGATCTGCCGCGTTTGGCGGCTGCGGTGGTGTCGATTCAGCGCGAAATGACTGGCAAAGTGAGGTTCTTTCGCGATGAAAGTAATTATCGCATGGTCACCGGTGAGCTAGATGTTCTGGTTGCCGTGCAATGTCAGCGCTGTTTATCGGCGTTGGACTACGAGCTCCATGCCGAAATGGATTTGGCGATTGTGGTTAGTGAGGGGCAGCTAGAGAATCTGCCGAAAGAATTTGAAGGCTGGTTGCTGGACGAAAACGCTAGCGCCGACCTCTACGAGGCGATTGAGGAAGAGTTGTTACTGGCTCTGCCCATTGTCTCTTATCACGAGAAAATGGATTGCTCGGCACAGGGTCAATATTCCACCGGTGACTTTGAAGAGCCGGTAGTCGAGAAGAAAAACCCCTTTGCTGTGCTAGGGGATTTGAAACTGGCTGATAAAGCGGATTCGTCGGATAAAGAGAGTGAATAGATAGTTGTAGTGGGGTGGGTTTGAGTAATACTTGTGTTTGGACACAGATTCATCCTACCAATTTGTAAATTTAGGTGTGTAAGAAACAAGTTTGTCAGAGACAAACTTTCAGGAGAAAACAATGGCCGTACAAAAAAGTCGTAAAACCCGTTCACGTCGTGGCATGCGTCGTTCTCACGATGCTCTGGGCAATGGTCCAGCTCTTTCGGTTGATTCCGTGACCGGTGAGAAGCACATTCGTCACCACATCACCGCCGACGGTTTTTACCGTGGTCGCAAGGTGATGGATACTGGCAACGACGACTAAGTAGCCTCTATTTGGGTCAGTTGCAGCAGGGACTGGCCAACATAGCAAGAGACTTCCTTGAATGGGCATAAGCACCTGTTCGGGAAGTTTTTTTGTGGGCGCTATTTACAGCTTGAGCGCACGATTACAATAATTCCGCTGTTTGCCCTTGTGATGGTGGCCATGCGCTAACTGCCCTTATTCCTTTCTCGCTGGTGCCGGTTCTATGGCCGGATGTATCGCCACTCCGTTCAATGACTTATCGAAGAGATCAATTATGCAAAACCCAAAGCTCGCTTTTGTTTTCCCCGGTCAGGGTTCCCAGAAAATTGGCATGTTGGCGGAATTGGCGGAAGCCCATCCTCTGGTAGCAGAGACCTTTGCCGAGGCCTCACAGGTGCTGGACTACGATCTCTGGAAGTTAGTGCAGGAGGGTAGTCAGGAGGAAATTAACCTCACCGAAACCACCCAGCCCTTGTTGTTGACCTCGAGCGTGGCGATTTGGCGAATTTGGCAGGAGCTGCAGGGCGCTATGCCGGTAGCGGTGGCGGGCCACAGCCTCGGTGAGTGGTCGGCTCTGGTTTGCGCGGGGGTGGTCGATTTTGCGGCGGCGGTGAACCTGGTACGCCTGCGTGGTGCCTATATGCAAGCCGCGGTGCCAGCGGGGCAGGGTGCGATGGCAGCGATCCTGGGTCTCGACGATGCACAGCTCGCGGATTGTTGTGAGCGGGCGAGTGAGGGTGAGGAAGTGAGGGCGGTGAATTTCAATGCCCCCGGCCAGGTGGTGATCGCCGGTATCAGTGCGGCGGTGGATAGAGCCATTGCTCTGTGTAAAGAGGCCGGTGCCAAGCGAGCGCTGCCATTGCCGGTGAGCGCGCCCTTTCACACGGCTTTAATGAAGCCGGCGGCCGACAGGCTGGCGAGCGATATTGGCGCGGTGACTTTTAGCGCGCCGCAAATCCCCCTGGTGCACAATGTTCACGCCCAGACAGAAAATGATCCCGAGGCCATTAAGGCCTTGATGATCGAGCAAATTTACAGCCCGGTGCGTTGGGTCGACTGTGTTGGTGCGCTGCAAGCCCAGGGTGTTGAGCTGGCGGTGGAATGTGGCCCGGGCAAGGTGCTGTGTGGTTTGAGCAAGCGCATCGATAAGTCTCTGCAGATGCGTTCCACGGACAAAGTCAGTGACCTACAGGCCGCGGTTGCGGATGCTCAGCCACAAAGTTAAGCTGCGCGACCTAAGCCGGATCCCGCATAGCGGGTCGATTTGAGAGGAGAGTAAATAGATGAGCTTTGAAGGAAAAGTAGCCCTGGTGACCGGGGCGAGCCGTGGTATTGGTGTCGCTATTGCCGATTTACTGGGTAGGGCCGGTGCCATTGTGATTGGCACCTCGACATCGGAGGGTGGCGCCGAGCAGATCTCTGCCCGTTTCGCCGAGCAGAATATTCAGGGCAAGGGGGTCAAACTCAATGTCACCGACGGCGAAGCCGTGATTGCTACTGTTAAAGCGATTACAGCTGAATACGGCGCGCCAACTATTTTGGTCAACAACGCCGGCATCACCAAAGACAACCTGCTGATGCGCATGAAGGAAGAGGAGTGGTCGGATGTCATCGATACCAACCTCAATGCCATTTATCGCGTCACCAAGGCCTGCGCCAAGGGTATGACCAAGGCGCGCTGGGGTCGCATTATTAATATCAGCTCGGTTGTTGGCTCGATGGGCAATGCCGGACAGAGCAACTACGCGGCCACCAAGGCGGGTGTTGCCGGTTTTGGTCGGGCGCTGGCTAAGGAGCTGGGCTCGCGCAATATTACCGTTAACACCGTGGCACCGGGCTTTATCGATACCGATATGACCAAGGAGTTGCCGGAGGCGAGTCGCGAGGCAATGCTGGCTGGTATTCCCCTGGCGCGTCTCGGCCAGCCGGAGGAAATTGCCTCGGTGGTTGAGTTCCTGGCCGGAGATGGTGGCGCCTATATCAGCGGTGAGACCATCCACGTTAACGGTGGAATGTATATGGCTTAATAGCCCTTAGCTGCGCCGTTAATCGCGATTGAGATAAAGCGGTTACGGCGAGCAATTTTTCAGGTAAAATGCGCCGCCGTGGGGTTGTGCTTGAGGGTGCCGCTCTCATAAAGGCTGTTTTATCAGCCCCGTGTCAATTTTTTAACAGTAGTTTAAGTAAGTATCGCTATCAAATTAGGAGCAAGAATCGTCATGAGTAGCACTCAAGAACGTGTGATAAAAATGGTTGCCGAGCAGCTGGGCGTTAAAGAAGAAGACGTAAAACCCGATTCTTCCTTTGTTGAAGACCTGGGTGCAGATTCTCTGGATACCGTTGAACTTATCATGGCGCTCGAAGAAGAATTCGACACCGAGATTCCTGATGAAGAAGCCGAAAAACTGGCTAGCGTGCAGGATGCAATCAGCTACATTGAAAAAAATCCTGGCTGATTCTTTACTGCCTGTTGTGTCAACTGTCGCTGGGCCACGCCGGGCGGCAGTTTTAATACCCCCCTCCCTTACTCGATACCCCCTACTGGCACACTGTCTCCCGACAGTGACTTTGTTGTGTGTCGCGTTTAACGCTGAAACCTGACTTAGCCACCTTGCCCTCCATGGTCACCAGCTCCTGCTTTGTCGACGGTAAGCCCCAGGCTGCTCTAGCCCTCAATGATCGTGGTTTGAACTACGGCCACGGGGTCTTTGAAACCATGCGTCTATGTGCTGCCCAGCTGCCGCTGTGGCACTATCACCGTGAGCGCCTTAGTCAGGGTGCCGCCAGGCTTGGTATCGCACTGGATTTGCCCCGTCTTCAGGTTTATCTCCAACAAGCGCTTGAGGCTTTCCCCGCCGATGGCATGGTGAAGCTTTTACTGACCGCAGGTCTTGGCCCCCGTGGCTACCGACAGCAAGGTCAGGCAGCCAGCTATGTACTGCAGTATTTCCCCCTTCCCTCGCCGCCGCTAGAGCCCGCAGCCCTGTGCTTGCAGCTTTGCCAGTATGCGCTGCCCCACAATGCTCGCCTGGCGGGTATCAAGCACCTCAACCGTCTCGACCAGGTGCTGGCGGCGGCGGAGCTGGATGAGGGTGTCGATGGTTTGTTATTGGATGTCGAGGGCCATGTGGTCGAGGCCCTGAGCAGCAATATCTTCCTATTCGATGGTCATAACTGGCTCACACCGGAATTGACATTGTGCGGCGTGGCCGGGGTTATGCGCCGCTTGCTCTGTGAGGAGATTATTCCCGCTCTCGGGCAGAGGGTGCTTGTCGAGCCCATTGCTTTATCTGAGTTGATCAATGCCCAGGAGGTCTTTGTCTGTAACTCCGTCAGGGGCATTCAGCCGGTATCGGAGCTTGTCGGGCGGGGCGATTGGTCTGCCGCTTCGAGTCGCTTACCGGAGTCCCAGACACAAGAGGTGATGACTCACCTGGCCAGGGTATATCCATGCTTCGCCGCTTAATCCTGCTGGCACTAACACTGTCCGCGCTGGCCCTTGGTCTCGCCTGGCAGTGGTTACAGGGTGGTATGGCTGAGCGCTTGAGCATCCCTCCCGGGGGTTACACGCTGACGGTGCCGACCGGGGGCAGCCTCAATCAGTTGGCCGCAGAGTTAGCCGCGGAGGGTGTGCTGGACTCCGTATGGCCGCTAAAGATTTTTGCTCGCCTCAATGATCGCGGCCGCATTCGCGCCGGCGAGTATGAATTTGCCGTCGGTGTCACGGTGCTGGGCCTGCTCGACAAATTAGAGAGCGGAGCCGTTAAGTACTATCAAATTACCTTCCCCGAGGGGCTGACAGTCAGTGAATGGTTGGCGTTACTGCAGGCCCGGGAAAATATCCGCCAAACGCCGAATCTCGATACTGGCGCCGTGGCCATAGCCCTGGGTATCAATACGACGAACCCCGAGGGCTGGTTTGCCCCCGACACCTACAGCTTTGCCGCCGCTGATAGCGAGCTGAGCCTATTGCGGCGGGCCCATCTGCAAATGCAGCGTCGGCTAGAGACACTCTGGCAAAGTCGTGCCCCCGGCTTGCCCTATGAAACGCCCTACGAGGCGCTGATTATGGCTTCGATCATTGAGAAGGAAACCGGTGCGGCGGGGGAGAGGGCGGCCATTGCTGGGGTGTTTGTGCGGCGTCTACAAAAGGGCATGCGTTTGCAGACCGACCCGACGGTGATTTACGGCCTCGGTGACGATTACACGGGCAATTTGCGCCGCAAGCACTTAAGCTCGCCCTCGCCCTACAATACTTATCGTATTAAGGGCCTACCGCCAACACCGATAGCCAACCCCGGTGTTGCCGCTATCGAGGCCGCGCTGCACCCGGCGGAGGGCAAGGCGCTGTACTTTGTGGCGCGGGGTGATGGTGGGCATTATTTTTCCAATAATCTGGCCGAGCACCAACGGGCAGTCAGGCAATATCAAATTAATCGGCGGCGCAAAGACTATCGCTCTGCACCCCAATAGGCTGAGGCTCTCTATTGGGCTGAGGCTCTCTATAAAGGTAAGGTTCTCGAATTTATGAAAGGTAAATTTATCAGCGTGGAAGGCACCGAGGGTGTCGGTAAAACCACTAATATTCAGTGCATAGAAGAGTGGCTCGAGGCGCGTGGTATTGCCTATATCGCCACCCGCGAACCCGGTGGTACGGCCCTGGGTGAAAAGATTCGCGCGCTGCTACTGGATAAAGATAACACCGCCATGGCGGCCACTGCCGAGCTCCTATTGATGTTTGCCGCCCGCGCTCAACACCTCGAAGAAAAAATCATCCCCGCCCTGGCGGCGGGCACCTGGGTACTCTGCGATCGCTTTACCGATGCCACCTACGCCTATCAGGGCTTTGGCCGCGGGCTCAATCGCGAGCACATCACACAACTCGAAAAGCTGGTACAGGGCGACTTGCACCCGGATTTTACCTTGATACTCGATATCGATCCCGAGCTGGGCATGTCGCGGGTGCGAGCCCGTGGCGAGCTCGATCGCTTTGAAAGCGAGGCGATGGAATTCTTCGATCGGGTACGTACTGGCTACCGCGAGCGCGCCGCTGAAAATCCGGCGCGCTATTGTCTGGTCGATGCCTCGGACCCCCTGGCTGTGGTACAGGAGCATATTGTCGCCGCCCTGAATATTTTTGCCGGAGAGGGCTGATGGCCGTTTCGACCCCGGCTCTCTTGTCGTTGGATAGGGCCCTGCCCTGGCAAGATGAACAGTGGCAGCAGCTTTGTCGTCTACTGAACAGCGATCGTCTGCCCCACGCCATTCTGCTCAGCGGTGCGCAGGATACCGGTAAGCGCCATTTTGCCACGCGTTTTATACAGCGCCTGTTCTGCACCGCCCCCGTCGATGATGTGGCTTGCGGTGAGTGTAAACAGTGTCGTTTGTATCTCAGTGGTGCTCACCCGGATTTTAAACGTGTCGAACCCGAGGCCGCCGGCAAGGCAATTTCCATCAATGCGATCCGCGAGCTGTCCGAATTTGCGGTGATCACCGCTCATCAACAGAGCTGGAAGGTGGCGCTGGTGGCGCCGGTTGAGGCGATGACATTGAATGCCGCCAATGCCTTTCTTAAAACCCTGGAAGAACCTCGCGAAAAAACCCTCTTGTTATTGGTGCACGATCAACTGGCCCCGGTGTTGCCCACCATTCGCAGTCGTTGCCGCGTGCTCAGTCAGGGTCTACCGCCGCCGGCATTGGTGCGAGACTGGTTGGCGGGCCAATTGGGGGATGCCAGCGCGGCCGTCGATGATCTGTTGGCGCGAGCGGGCGGGCGCCCCCTGCGCGCCCTGGAGTTTGCCGAGGCTAATACCCTCGATGATATCGCTCGCTTTGAGCAGGTCTTACAACAGGTGCAGGCAGGGGAGGCGGCACCTGTATCGGCCGCCGCCGCTTTTGAGGGCCAGCCCTTGAACCAGCTCATGGAGTGGTTGCTCGCCTACTACTCACGCCAATTGATTGCCAGTGCTCAGCGTGGTGGCGGGGCCGAGCCCCGGCAGTTTGTGTTTTACGACTTGCTGTTGTCGACCCGTAAAAAACAGCAAAGTAAGACCAATTTAAACCCGCAGTTGGTGCTGGAAGAACTGTTTCTCAGTTTAAGTCAGTCGGCTTAGCTGGCCTTGATGAGATCTTAACGGCCCCCTGTCAGCCTGTGTTACCCTGCCCCCTTAATAACTCAGTGTCACTATTCGCCTATGAGAGGGATCCGCAGCGGTATTCTCAATCTTTCCCTGAAAGATGCCGATGAATTGTATGCCTGCTATATGCCCTTTGTGGAAAATGGTGGATTGTTTATCCCCTCCCGCAAACAGTTTTCCATTGGTGATGAAGTTTTCGTCCTGCTCGAACTGATGGAGGAGGACGATAAGTTACCACTCACCGGCAAGGTGATTTGGGTGACGCCCAAGGGTACGGCGGGCAATCGCAAAC